>JAVEXI010000028.1:0-24395 GCA_034004165.1 Gudongella sp.
TGTCAACGAACCAAAGGCCTCTATGCTCTGAATTCCGATAATTTGGAGGTGTTTTTGTGTCAACAATTGGACAGAGAATTAAGTCCTCCAGAAAAGATAAGAATCTGTCTCTGGTAAAAGTTAGCGAGCTAACAGGGCTTTCAACGGGTAATTTAAGCGATTTAGAGAACGACAAATTTGCGCCGTCGGCAAATACACTGCTGTTATTAAAGCGTACTTTTGGTGTAAATATCGACTGGTTACTGACAGGAAATGTTCCAAAAGACGAGCAGACATCTAATATTATTCGAGATACAGAAGGAGAATATCTTACAGAAGAAGAAAAAACTCTCTTGGAGGTTTTTAGGAAACTTTCGCCTTTCCAAAGAGAGAAATTGATTGGTTGCGTTTATTTAATATTTGATAAAAATAGTGTGTAATTTTTTTTGAACATTATGATTAATGATTAATCATAGAATAACGTCGGAAGTCCGACGTTATTCATATTTTACCAAAGAATTTACATGGTAATTATTTAGTTTATCTCGACCTTTTAAGGATTCAAGTTCTATTAAAAACTCCAAAGCAACTATTTCTCCGCCTAGGGATTCAATGAGCTTTGTAGCAGCAGTTACAGTTCCAGCCGTGGCAAGCAGGTCGTCTACTATAGCAATTCTATCGCCTTTCTCTATTGCCTCTGTGTGTATTTCCAGACTATTTGTACCGTATTCAAGCTCGTAACCGTAGCTTGTCGTCTGACCTGGGAGTTTTCCAGGTTTTCTTATAGGTATGAATCCGACTCCAAGACCGTATGCTACAGCTGCTCCAAAGAGAAACCCTCTGGCTTCAGGCCCAACAATATAATCGACACTTCTATCTTTTAAATCGTCTATCATTGCTGTGACAGCCAGCCTGAATGCATCCTTATCCCTTGTAAGCGTAGTAATATCTTTGAAGCTAACTCCCTTTATTGGGAAATCTTCAATTTCTCTTATTTTAGACTTCAGATCCAAAATACTTCCTCCTCGAATGTTGTTTGTGTAATTTAGACACAATCATAGTTTACCACAATTGTTATGATATTAAAAATGTATTTTACAAAGTACTAAGGTGCTCCGAGACTCTCTTGGCAAGAGGACTGTATAATTTTTCTTTATTCAGCAGCGGCCTCATTTCCAAGATCTTATCAATAGCAATTCTGGCTCCCCTGTCCATGCCCTGACATCCTGCCAATAGTATTATATCCCCATTGGCTACCTTATCAAGAACTGATACTATTGCATCCTGCAGCGTGTCGAAGACTGTATAAGCAAGACCTGACTCATCCATAACCTCTCTAAACACAGATTCCTCTTCTAAAGATACTTCATCTTTCCAAGTTACAGATCCTATGCTCTTTGTTGCAGTTATCTCGGATACTCCAAGTTTTTCCTTCCAACTTACCAGCGCCTCAGCATTTTCACGATTTACTGTTGGACCCCGGTTTCCTCTGATTGCATAAATTATATGGAGTTTGTTCTTTTCCATATCCGCAAGTGTTCCGAGAGTACTATTGATATTTTTAATATTGGCAAAGTGGTCATCTACAATAATAAATTCGTCTTCAAATATAAATTCAAATCTGCGCTCCACACCATGAAATTCTTTAAGAGCTCTTTTGATTACATCTATGGGAACTCCATCTGCAAGCGCTATACAAATGGCTGCCATAGCATTTTCAACTGAATGGTAGCCTGGAATTCCAAGCTCGACCTTAAACTTGCCTCTTAGAATATCACTATCTTGCAAATGAATATCTTTCTTGATTTCTACATCAAAATGTGCCCTTCCTCTTACGAGTTTTAAATTTTTGCAGAGAACATCACCATTATCAGTGTCTATAGAAAAATTGACAGTTGCAGCTTTTGTCTTATCAGCCAAATTCTTTATTCGAACATAATCAAAATTAAGAACAGCGACAGCAGATTTTTTTGCTTCTGTTATGAGACTTGATTTGACTTCCCAATACCTTTCGAAAGTACCATGCTGATCTATATGCTCACGGCTGAAGTTAGCAAATGAAACAATGTCAAAATCAATGTCTTGTGCCCGATAAAGCTCCATGGCAGATGATGAAACTTCCATAACAGCTCTATCAATACAGTTTTCTACCATTTCAAAAAATAACTCCTGCAAGTCTAAGCTTTCTGGAGTTGTGAGTTCGGATATCTGAACTCGCTTTCCAGTTTTATTCAACACGCTCCCAACTATTCCTGTTTTATGTCCATGAAGCTCATAAATTTTGTCTACAAGAAATGTTGTAGTCGTCTTTCCATTAGTAGCTGTCACCCCAACCGTCTTAATTTTTTTCGAAGGCTCTCCATAAAAATTTGAACCCATTTTAGACAAAACGCGCCTAGAATTCTTTACTTGTATTTGAGGAATCGCATCGTCGGTAAACTCTTCGACTACAGCTGCAATGGCACCTTTTTCTACAGCTTTGCCAATGTAGAGATGTCCATCCGTCTTATATCCTCTTATCGCCACATAAAGAAAACCTGGCTCTGCTCTGTCTGAATGATATGCTATTCCTTTGATATCGCTATCTGTAAATCCCTTTTTGTCTATTACTTCTATTCCACTAAACAGATCTGATATTTTCATATTTTACACCCGCCTAAAAAATCTGTTAGTAACTTTCCCCATCAGAATGCCCATATAATTAAATGCTGGCGCAGGGTCATCAAAACTCCACACAGCAGGAGCTTTCTTTCGAAACAATGATTTAAACACCTGCCAAAAAGATAGCTGCCCGCTTTTAATATAATCTCTGCAAGCTAAAATATCCTCAAATAGATATTGAAATACGTAACCTGTGTCTGTGGTTACAGCTTTATCAGGCAATGGATCTCCCGTCATATCTTTATAACATACATATGGAAAATTTATACCTGCTTTGTATAAAAGACAATTCAGTGTAGTCGTTCTAATATTTATCTCTATAAGATAAAATTTGCCTGTTTTTTCATCTTTCTTAAATTCTATCTCTCCAAATCCTCTGTACCCGATTTTCTCCAAAAAAGGAATCCCAATTTCAGCCAATTCTGGTACAATTTTGTGTTCAGTATAGACTGATGCCCCAAAGTTTATAGGAAACTGCCTTAATTTTCTACATGTAGTCCAGTGAGTAACTCTTCCACTTTGGTCGATATAGAAATCAAAAGTATACATATGGTCGTCAAATCCCGGAATAATTCTCTGGATAATAACCTCTAGTTCAGCTTCCTGGGTTCTTCTAACTGCTTCTATAAGTTCTTCCTCGTTGTTGCAATACAAAACCTTATGCCTAAACTTAGCCATAAAAGCAGGTGAATCCACAGGTTTAACTATGCAAGGATAACCCAGTTCGTCTCTTACGCGTGTTCTAAGATCTGGATCGTCAGATTCAATCGTCTCTGGAACCAAAACTCCATGCTTATTAGCTAAGTGAAACAGTGATTCCTTTTTCATAATTTCTGTCCACAGTCCTTTTTCAACCATGGGTATCAAATAATACTGCTTTAATTCATCCAAATGCTCGTCAATAAATTCTGCATATGGATCAGCACTGGGGAACAGTAATGGTTTTGTCTTTTCTTCTTGAGCTATCTCTATTAACTTTTGTAAATATTCTTTTGGTTCTTCTCTAAAGTTTGGAGCTATGACGTGTGAATGCAAATACTTTGACTTTGCTGCATACAACCCCTCTGTTGTGTAGTCAACAGCTATTGTTTTTATATTTTCATAACCCAAAGTTCTGATAATGCTAAGCCCGATATAATAATTTGTTCCTAGCACAACTGCTTTTGTTTCCATCGCACACCTCCAAAAAATAACCCAAACACTTCAACGCCAATGAAATGTCCGGGAATAGTCAGTCACTTTTATATTTGAGCATTTCTCTTTGGAAAAACAGAAACACCCCTCCCATTATGAAAACATCACCTATGCTGATAATCTTAGGCAATGGGTAGGGCTTTGGTATTACAATTATATCTGCAAGCCAGACTAATCTCGTATCGCTGCCCACAGCGACGTGTTTTATATCGAGATTTCTCTCCGGAAGTTCTATCTCTTGTCTTATTCCGCTTATTCCTCCAAGTGAAACCGGCATTTTCCCATTGTTCATTGCTATCACTGAAACATTAAGTAGTAAACCTATTAAAAAGAGCTTCATATAGCTCTTTTTCCAATTTAATAGTATTGTAATTATCATGAGTAAATATGAAAATAGAATCAAATATAAGAACCAGTCGTTTACAAATACTTTAATTAACGAATTCCCATATAGTTTTGTCAAAGAAAAACTTGCCTGTAATAATGCAGCTGCAATAAATAGTACATATCCCTTTAATGTTATATCAGCGAGATTTTTTATGCTTCCCTTTCTTAGTTTCGCTATTAAAATAGATAAAATTGCAGGTTCAAGAAACATATCAGCACCTAATTGTTCAATAGTGAAATAAATGTCTCTACTAGTTTTGGGTGGAACTGTGTACCAGAGTTTCTCCTTAATTCTTCAATGGCTTCTGCTGTTGTAAGTGCTCTTCTATAAGGTCTATCAGATGTCATTGCATCGTAAGAATCTGCTATTGTTAGAACGCAGGCCTCAATAGGTATATCTTCTCCTGAAAGTCCATCAGGATATCCTTTGCCATCATATCTTTCATGGTGATGTTTGACAATGGTCGTGATGTCCTTGAGAAAATCAACCTTGCTTATTATTTCTGCACCGATGCTTGGATGTTTCATTATTTCAACGAATTCTTCGCTTGTCAGTTTAGTGGCTTTGTTAAGTATACTATCATTAATTCCGATTTTCCCTATGTCATGCAGAATTGATGCAGTTTTTATATTCTGTATGCTTTCAAAAGGCAAATGATAAGCTTCAGCCAGTTCTACTGCCAGTTTTTCTACTCTGTTGGCATGGCCACTAGTATATGGGTCCTTTGCCTCGACCGTCTTATTAAGCGCTTGTATAGTTGATAAGTAAAGGTTTCTCATCTCTATGTAAAGCTTAAATGAATAACGTGCAAGTAGCAGCGGTCCAAAGAATAGAATTACTGCGCCGTAACCGTATCCCAAAAATGCTAAAGCTATGATAATACCCATAGTTCCGACGGCAATGGCACTTGGAAAAATCCCTCTTATATTACTTATCCATGTATCGGCAAAATTCGCCTTATTAGATACTGACAAAAATCCAGATATAATGAGGGTATTGAGTACTACACCCAGAATCAGAATCAACATAGTTGGTAGTAGTGCGAACTTTCCTATCTCGCCTCCAGCCCATAAGTATAAAAGACTTATTATTGCAGTAACTATAACGCTTTGTGATACATTAAAAACTGATTTATGCACCGGAAGATTGAATACATGAACATATCCCCTGCCTGTTATTCTTGGAGCTCTGCATAAGAATCCAATACCAGAAGCAGTAGTTGCAAGAAGTGGCCCTCCCACAATAACTGCAGCAATATTGATGGCATAGCCCACGGATACGCCAATTGTATTATTTGGCATAGGAATAAGCAGTGATTCAACTATAATTGAAAGCACTGCCCAGAATGCAAGAAGCCCAAGGCTTCCTATGCTAAAGTTCAACATTATATATGTATATATACCAAGAGCAAATATGACAAGAAAACCCAAGTATGCCTTAGTTCTAAAGTTGATGCTCATATCGACCTCTCCTTAAAGATAATGCCGGCTAGTTTTACGGTACATGTACTAGATTAGTGAAAAATTCGCGCCTGCTGCCAATACTAATGCAAGAATGCTCATTAAAACGCCTATTGTTTTTTTCATCGAATATAGCCTCCTCTAAGAGTACTATGCTGTCCGCTAGTCAAGCATGCTATATTCGCTCCGCTATTTACAACAAAAATTAGCCGGCATTGATCACCACTTGGTTACGTATCTATTTACTGCATCGAGAGTAGCTTTGACAATGGCTCCATGATAATCGTTCTTAACGATGCAGGAGCCAGAGAGTTTGAGTTCGTATTCACCTAAAAGCCCGGATACGCATACCACAATAACAGTCGCCCCTGAAATTGAGACTTGTCGTATGTCTTCGAAAATAAATACTTCGTCGTAACCGCACGCCTCCTGTATTGCCGAGAGCGTACTTTCCACAAGCATCCTGTCCACATTTCGAGAGGTGTTGACGCCACTTCTAGAGTGAACATATTCGTCTTCGTTTTTTAATATGTTAACTCGTATTGTAGCTTTAGTACCAGATACTTCCTGAGACACCCCACTTATTTTAACTCTGCAAGTACTCCTTTGCACGGAGTCCTCTGGAATTTGTGCGATGCTTATCTTTTTGTGATCTATATCTACGTCATATGTAGCGAGTAAAACTGATTGTACGTCTCTTACTATCTGTTTAGGCCCTCTGTGCCCGTTGGATACTACGTGGATCTCGTCTATTTGTTCATTCTCACCAAGAACGATTTTGCTGGATACTACAGATTCAATTTTTCTTAAATTATCTTCCATAATTTTATGATCCATATATTTATCCCCCATACTCCGACTTAGGCATATCTAATTATAATTAGATATTATCACGGTTTGAACTATCTTTCAATATAAACTGCTCTGTAAATTGAAAAAAGTGTGAATATTGTAAAAATATCACACTTTTAACTGGGTGAAATCCCCTATAACTTGTCAATCATCCATATTTCCTTTGAATACTCTTCAATCGTCCTGTCAGAGCTGAATTTCCCAGCATTGCTAATATTTAACCAGCATTTCCTAGCCCATAGCATAGGGTCTCTGTAGTCTCTATCAATTCTTTCCTGAATTTTTCTGTATGAATCAAAGTCCTTCAGCACATAGTAGACATCTGGTTTCTGCCAGTCAACACCATAAACAAGAGAATTAAAAATGTCTCTGTAAGCTCCAGTCGAATCCTCAAAGGTCCCATCTATCAGAGTATCCAAAACTCTCTTAAGCTTTGGATCAGAATTATAAATTTCGAATGGATTGTAAGAGTTAGAAATTTCCGCAATATCTTCTACTCTCAAGCCAAATATATAATTGTTTTCTTCTCCTGCTTCTTCAACAATTTCAATATTTGCTCCATCGAACGTTCCAAGAGTAGGAGCCCCGTTCAGCATGAATTTCATGTTCCCTGTACCAGAAGCTTCTTTACCTGCAGTTGAAATCTGCTCTGATACATCTGCTGCAGGAAATAGCTTTTCCGCATAAGAAACTCTATAGTTTTGTACAAATACGACTTTTATTCTTCCATTGACATCATTGTCATTATTTACTTTTTGCGCTATGTCATTTATTAATCTAATAATGCCCTTTGCCCTAAAGTACCCTGGAGCTGCCTTTGCACCAAAAATGAATGTACGAGGAACTATATCCATATTAGGGTTGTCTTTAAGTTCAAAATACAGGTAAATTATATGAAGTGCATTTAATAATTGTCTCTTGTACTCGTGGAGTCTTTTAATCTGAATATCATAAATCGAACTAGGGTCAACAACTACACCTTCCGTTGCAAATATATAATCTGAAAGTTGTTCCTTTTTCTTTTTCTTTACGTCTAGAAATTCTCTGAGTACATTTTCTTCTTCTGAGAATTGCTCAAGTTCTTTAAGTCTGCCAAGGTCTGTAATCCAATCATCACTCTTAAGCAATCTTGTAATTAGCTGCGAAAGCTCAGGATTAGACTGCAACAACCACCTTCTTTGTGTTATTCCGTTTGTCTTATTATTGAACTTCCATGGATACAGTCGGTGCCAGTCTTTTAACTCTCTGTTTATAAGAAGGTCTGTATGAAGTCTGGCTACTCCATTTACAGATCTCGAACCGTAAATTGACAGCCATGCCATTCTAATATTTCCATTGTGGATTATTTCGTACTTGTGAAACTGCTCGTGGGTTATCCCTATTCCTGCAAGCTCTTCTAACAACATGTAGTTTATCCTTTGGATTATCTCGTATATATGTGGAATAAGATCCTCGTAATAGCTTACAGGCCATTGTTCAAGAGCTTCTGCCATGAGAGTATGGTTCGTATATCCAAAAACCGACTTCACAATTCCCCATGCCGTGTGCCAATCCATACCCTCTGATTTTGTCAGAAGTCTCATCAACTCTGGAATTGCAACTGCAGGGTGAGTGTCATTAAGCTGTATAGCATTATAGCTAGAAAAACCATTAATGCTCCCATTCTCTTCTTTGTATCTACGAATTATATCTTGTAAAGAAGCGGAAACAAAAAAGTACTGCTGCTTTAGTCTTAATTTCTTTCCTTCTTCAAAGGAATCGTTAGGGTAAAGAACTTTAGCTATATTTTCAGCATCATTTTTTGCCTTAACAGCTAAATCATAATTTTGATCATTAAAAGCTCTGAAATCAAATTCTTCATCTGATTCAGCTTTCCAAAGCCTTAAAGTACCCACCATCTTGTGTCCATGCCCGATTACAGGATAATCATATGGCACAGCCTTTATCTTACCACCTCTGAATGTGACATAAACTGTTTCACGTACTTTCCTAATTCCCCATGGATCTCCGTATTCTGTCCAGTTATCTGCAACTTCTACTTGCTCTTTATCGATAATTTTCTGTTTAAATAAACCAAAGTCGTACCTGATCCCATAACCGTCCAATGGGTATCCAAGGGTCGCTGCAGAATCAAGAAAACACGCTGCAAGTCTACCTAAACCACCATTCCCAAGGGCAGGATCCTCCTCAGATTCCTCGATAACACCGTAATCAATGCCCATTTCCTGGAGCAACTGCTCAACCTCATCTTTCACACCCATATTAATAAGGTTGTTTGTAAGAAATCTCCCCATAAGGTACTCAGATGAAAGATAAAATGCTCTTCTCTTCCCAATCAGCTTCTTCTTTGAATCCTCCCACAGAGGCAGTACTTCTTCCATAATCGCCTTCGAAATCACTACGTATTTCTCAGTGTTGAGGAGTTCTTCAAAAGCTGAACCAAAAGTTGTCTGTGAGTAAAGATGAATTCTGTTATATAAATTTTCATGATTCAACATTTGCACACCTCCTGTATATTTTTGTTATATTTCTAATTCTATCTGCAAGCTCCTCAGTTAGATATTCGCTGTCGACTCTCCAGGTCCAATTTCCCCCAAGGGTTGAAGGAGTATTCATGCGGCTTTCTCCACCTAGATTTAAAAAATCTTGAATTTGAGCAATTGCCAAGTAAGAAGAAGCACTCCATGCTCCTCTTATAATTCCCCAGTTAATCCCTTCAACTTCATTAAGACGGAGGTATTCAACTGCGAAATTTCTCACTTCTTCATCGGCTGAATCAAACCAGTCTCTTACTGTGCTGTTATCATGGGTCCCTGTGTAAACCACTGAATTTCTTTCACAATTATGTGGAAGGTAATCGCTTTCGCTATTTGGATCGAATGCAAACTGCAGCACCTTCATCCCTGGAAATCCTGTAGCTTTCATCAATTCTACCACTTCTTCTGTTTTAAAGCCCAAATCTTCTGCGATAATGTCAACTTCTCCAAAAACATCCTTTATACGTTCAAAGATTTTCATCCCTGGCCCTTTTATCCACTTTCCATTTATCGCATCTTTAGACCCATAAGGAATCCCCCAAAAGGATTCAAATCCTCTAAAATGGTCAATACGTATAGTATCAAATAATTCGGTGCTCTTTTTTATCCTTTTAATCCAGAAATCGTATCCTTCTAATTCCATTCGATCCCAATTGTATACAGGATTACCCCAAAGCTGCCCTTTAGATGTAAAAGCATCTGGAGGGACTCCTGATACTACAGTCGGAAGAAAATTTTCATCAAGCAGGAACAGCTTAGGGTTTGCCCATAAATCTGAACTGTCGATGGACACATATATTGGAATATCGCCAATAATTTTTATTCCCTTTGAGTTTGCATAATCTTTAAGACGTTTCCACTGTTTAGCAAATAAATATTGAGTGAAAACCCAGAAGTAAACTGCTTTTTCATTGTTCTCTTCAAAGTTTTTCACCACTTTGCTGTCATACTCAATATAATCTTCATCCCAATTGATCCATTCCAAACCATTATGTAGGTCTTTTATCGCCATAAATAAAGCAAATTCTCTTAACCACCAGGAATTTTCTCTGTAGAAGTTAACTAGATCAGACTTCAACCTGTCATCAATATTATCATAAGCTTTCCTCAGAAGCTTGTACTTTTCAACATAGATTTTACCGTAATCTACTTGGTTTGCTTCACCAAAATTCACAAAAGCGACGTCCGCTTTCTTAAGAAGTCCTAATTCTATGAGTTCATCAATATCTATAAAATATGGATTCCCCGCAAAAGCAGAAAAGCTCTGATATGGTGAATCGCCATAACCAGTTATCCCAAGAGGCAGTATCTGCCAGTTCTTCTGACCTGCACGCGTAAGAAAATCAATAAAGCTATAAGCTTCCGCTCCAAAGTCTCCAATTCCATATTTACCTGGCAACGATGAAATCGCCATAAGTATTCCACTTTCTCTACTTCTCATAAACCCACACCCTATCAATTCCTTCAGTTAACTAAGATTTATATCTAAATATAAAACTGCTGAAAAGGAATTATCCTTCTCAGCTATTTCGTTTCTACAACAATTTCATTGTCATCGTAGGATATCCAGTCACTCCAGCTTCCAATATATGCAACTGGTTTAAGGCCTATTTCTTCCATAAACAAGAAGTTAACCGTACATGCAATTCCAGACCCGCAGTGAACCACAATTTTATCATATCCTCTCAAATCTTCAAAATACTTTTCAAGCTCATCTTTTTCTGGTATCCTGCTTCCTTCTGTAAGATCTGTCCAGGGATAATTTACAGCTGATGGTATATGGCCTGCCACTTTGTCGATTGGTTCATTTTCACCTCTATATCTCTCAGCAGTTCTCGTATCTACTATCACTGCTTTGTCTTTTCCAATTAATTCTTTAACATCTTGCATAGAGATTTCTAATCCATCTGCTTTTTTGACTGTCAGTCCTCTGCTCTTTTTAGTTTCTGGAATATCAGTAGTCAATTCAAGGCCCTTCTCTTTCCAGCCCTTTATACCACCACCGAGGATTTTTACGTTTTCTTTTCCAACTAACTTAAGCATCCACCAGAGTCTGGCAGCCATGCCTAAATCTCCATCATCATATACTATTACCTCGGTTAAATCATCAACCCCAAGATTTTCCATGTCTTTAGCAAATTTGTCTATATCGGGAAGTGGGTGCCTTCCTCCATGCTCAGAGAGCTCTCCTGTAAGAACTTCTTCCACTGAAACAAACACCGCTCCAGGTAAATGTCCTTCCTTATAAGATCTAGCACCGTAATCAGGATCCCCCAATACTGATCTTGTGTCCATTATTAGAATTTCTTCTCTTTCAAGATTTTTACTGAGCCAGTCAGTTGTCACTATGTTTTTCAACACAATTCCTCCTTTTAAAATTTTCGTCCGCCTCCGCCATGTGAACGCCCACTGGAAGACCTGTGTACAGTACTTCTTCCCGACGATGAACCGCTTCCTCCTCCTGAAGGCGGCGTTCGGGGAATAATCCTCGAAGTTACAAATTGGTCAATTAATCTATCGCTGTTATTAGCGAGATTTACTATGCTATTATTTCTATAAGAAAATGGATTAGGTGGATTTTTCACTTTATATCTGGACGTAACTGAACTATAAAAACCACCACCTACTCCTAGAGATGCCAAAAGACTTGCAACTGCTTCAAAAGGCGTAAATGTATTCTTTTCTTTTTCTCCCTCGAATACTGTATGTTGATCTGAAGGTATTCCTTGATCAAGATAATAAGAAGTCATATCAATGAATCCAAGGGCAGCCCCATAATAGTCACCTTGAGAAAGCCCAGAGTCAAATATTGAATCCAGAACTCTCTCGATCCTCATGTCAGTTAAATACCTTATACCTTCTCCGGAAGTAGAAATATAAGCTTCTCTGTTGTCCATGTCTATTAAAAATAGTATGCCTGAGTGGTCATCTCCTCGCCCATACCCATTATAATCGAAGTAATCGTCGGAGTAATCTCGTGAACTTTTCCCTTCAGCATCGTAAGTTGTAACTATTACTATATCCATATTATAGTTGTCAGAGAGAATAGACAGTGAATTTGTGAGCGAATTTATATCTGAATCATTAAATAAGCCTGCATCGTCCACTATAAGCATTTCTGCAGGGGCTCCAAATGCTACTGAAGATAACAATAATGATGTGAATAATACAATGATGAGTATTCTACTGTTAATTACCATATGAACATACCTCCAGCTGCCAGTACCGCAAATATTACACCGGCAATAAGCCCTGCTGTTGACAGTGCTCTTCCCTTGCTAAGTGGCAAGTCACCAAATGATTTTCCAGACTGCCCATTTACCGCAAATATATAAGTATCTCCCCTATATGAATACGTTAATATCCAGGCTGGCAATAATGAAAAATGCCAGTTCTTCAGGTTTAGCTCCGTCTGACTCTTTTGTGGTATCACTTGCTGATAACCAGAAGTAATCTCACTAAGCATATATCCAAAATATCTTTCAAGATCACGCTCTACTAAAGGTTCTACTTTTTCCCTGGGGATATTGTACTGTTCAGCATAAAATCCCGACAGGTATCCCATGGAAAAAGGAATAGAATCATTTTCTTCGTAAGGTCCTATTCCATTAAGAAGTCTGGTGTCAATTTTATCGAATCCAACTGCTCCAGCATTATTGATTTCCATATTTCCTTTTCTTACTATCTCAAATTTACTAGTCTCTGTGTATTCAATATCTCCACTTCTCCAAACCCTCGTATTTCTTCCTTCGCCAGCAAAATCTAATCTTGCATTAGCTTCGACCCTCCAGTGAGGAAGATATACACCAGTGATTTTCTCAAGCTGTGAATCACTTGTAAAATCCTTAGGTACGTATTTCATTCTGCCTGCCCACTGCAAGAACAGTTCTTTAGCTTTTTCTTTGCTTATTTTAAAAGGAATTATCTTTTGCGGTTCAAACTCGCCTGATAATCTACCCGTCAATATGACAGGATTGTGGCAATAATAGCAAAAGGTAGCTGATGTGGTATCATCTGTAACCACATCAGCTCCACAGCTGTCACAATGATATGTGCTAAGTCGCTCTTTCTCTTCATCTGACAGACGAGAATCTCTTCCCTCATGGATGTGAGTAAGCTCTTCTTCTGTGAATTCACTTAAACAGTATTCGCATTTAAATTTACCAATATCCGGATTAAAGTTTATACCCGCTCCACAATTAAGGCATTTATAGCTTGTAGTAGCCATTTGTTACCTCCCTGGTGCTAAAATTTTGTCCCGCACTCTGGGCAGAATTTTGGATCTGCTCCCTCCGGTGCAATATAACCACAGTTTGAGCATACTTTTCTATCTGGTCCTTTCGCTCCACATTCAGAACAGAACTTCCCAGTATTTTTTGCACCACATTCAGTACAGAACCATTCGTTAGGCTTTTTAATAGTTTCTTTTACTTCTTCTTTTTTAGCCTGCTGCTCTTCCATCTGCTTCTGATTAGACTGGCTTGCTGCACCCATAAATGCTCCTGCACCCTGCATTCCAACACCCATTCCTAGGAATGCACCCATGGCGCCACCGCCACCTTCATTAGAACCTGCAGCTTCAAGTCCTCTGGCTACTGAACCCTGGACATAGCCTTCCCTTACTGAAGGATCCCCAAGCATTGCTCCCTTGTTTCTCATATTTATAAGTTCCTTGGACTGATCGTCATATGAGATACTTGCAATACCTACTGAGAGAACTTCCATACCACGCTTTTGTTTCCATTCGTCGTCTAATATCTCAGACATGTAAGAACTGAGTTCTCTACCTTTAGAAGGAACATGTGATATCCTGATTCCGTCAACGGACATCTGGTTCATTGCGGCTTGCAAAGCTTCCAGAAATTCTGATAGATACTGCTCGTTTATGTCAGTTATTTCAACTTTTTCCCTATTCTTAGGAATAGCTTCCATAAAAAATAGAAGTGGATCTGTTATTTTGATAGAATAAGTCCCAAAAGTTCTCAGGAATAATTCTGAATTATAAAAATCATCGAAGTAATTAAGCGGATTTGGTGTTCCAAACTTAATTCCTTTTACTTCTTGTAGGTTGACATAAAATACCTGCTGTTTGGTCGGTGTAACACCTCCAAACTTTATTCTCTGGAAAGATTCCTTTAGGGCATCTTTAAAAGTACCATTGAAAAGAGAAGGCATGCTCGAATTATCAACTCTGTAATAACCTTCTTCCGCAGTGTAGTCGACTACTTTCCCACCGTCAATAAGCATCATAAACTGATTTGGATAAACGTGAATTATCGATCCATTAGAAATAACGTCTTCTGTTCCCTTTCTGTTAGAGCTACGCCTGTCGTCTTTACGAACAGCAACGCCTTTTGTAAATACAGTATTGTCTCCCATATCGTACGGTTCGATAACTTCTAGCCACTGATCTGCCAGTGAACCTCCAACCGCACTACCAAGTGCTTTTATTAATCCCATATCGGCCCTCCTCGGTTATTTTCATTTTAATTCTACTCATAATGTAAGTATACCCATTGCAGAGTGAGTCTACAAATGTTTTAAAAGCAAAAAGCGGAGCATAATGCTCCGCACATATTTTATTAAGACCTGAAGACGGCTGCTGCTGGCTTTAACACGGGCATTTTTTCTCTGTCCAGTATAAAGACTTTTCCTCCAGTCTCTATTGTCTTAATCGCTGCAAAGTCCAGCAAATCAAGATGTCCATTTCCTTCTTCGTTATCTAAAACCACTTTCCCAGTATCTGAATCTACGTAGCCCCATTGCTGTGCCCCATTTGCAACGTACAGTTTCTCAACTCTGCCTTGCAAAGCAAGTGTCGCTATCTCCTCAATTTCACTGCTGGCAAGCTTAGAATCAGCACCTCTTAACGTTTGGAATTTTTCAAGTTCTCTTTCCAGCTCACTTTCCATCTTTGGTTCAATGACACTGCAAGCTTTTGAGTGGATGTCTAAATCCTTGATGCCATCTGGATTTCCTCTAACTGATTCAGTAACTATATTTGGATAACCACTGACTTCTTTGTACATAGGATAAAGATAGTCAACAGAGTATATCAGTAGTGGGTTAGCTGTTCCTTTAAGAACTCTTGAAACCTCTCTATCTATACTTCTAAGGTGTTTTGTTAGTTCATTTCTCTCAGTCTGACTCATCTCGTTATAGCCGTGCATGAACGATGTCGTTCCACCTGCTGCTCCTTTAGGACTTGTTGCCTCTTGATGCAGACCTCTGCCAGGAATAAAATTCTCTACAAGATCGTCAATTTCTGGAACATCGAACTTTTCAATTCTAAAGGGACTTGCTGTATATAACTTTGCATTGGACTGACTCAAAGTCAATATGTTGAAAACCGAATCTGAAGTGAAAAACTTTAGCATCGGCCTCAGGTAATACCTGTTTGAAACAGTTACGGATTCTTCAGTTGAAACAGGCAACTTAAAATACATAAAGGAATCTGAAGATGCAAACAACGCCAACGTTCTATCTTGCTGCTGCCAGAAGAGTGTTTCGTCGATAAGTTGTGCAGCTGGTTTTAATATATCCAGTGCTTCCTTACTTCCATATCCCAACCCGACGAGTTTTTCTTCTGCCACTTTCAAACTGTTTTTTAGATGGATCCTGCTATGTCCTGTCTCACTCCCATACCTCCATGTAGGAAGATAAATAGAAACTAAACCGTTAGAGTCCTTTTCCAGCATTTGTTTCAATAATTCAAAATTGATTTTTTCCATAATTAGCCTCCTCGTATAACCAATATTCCAATTTTTCGGTTGGTTATCCACCTGTGCAAAACAAACATGTCATTATACTATTACCACTAATCGGTCAAACAAAACCAAAAAGAAAGTATGTAATTATTCTCACGTCAAATTTGTAAAATGATGTATTTTATGTTAAAATCTCATTAAACCCCCAAGGGGTATAGGAGGTGTCTTTGTGAAAGAAAAACTACTAGGAGCAGGTTCTATCTTTACTGCAATCGCTGCATCCTTATGCTGAAGTGGTGGCCTTATATTGGCATCCCTGGGTCTGGGATCTGTTGGATCTGCATATTTTGCAAACTTAACTAAATATAAACCTGTATTCGTCTTAATTACCGGAATACTAATATACAAATCATATACCATTATAGAAAAAAAGAATGCGAGCAAAGGCACCAGGATTTTCTTCTGGATAAGCGCAGTGCTCGCAATGTTAGCTTTGTATTATCCTGTTATTCTAAGATTTTATTACAGATTATAGTTCAATGAATCATCTATCCTCAAGTTTTCTATAAAGAGTTGCTAGGCTTATACCAAGTTGCCTTGCCAACTCTTTTTTTGCTTCTACTGTATCTCCATCAGTAAGAAGCCTGGAAGCAATATAATCTCTTTCAAATTCTCTAGTTAACTCGGTTAGTGCCCTATTTTCATCACTTCTCGACAGAGACATTTTGCTGGACAGATATTCTTCACCTATTCTCGGTTCATTAGAAAAAATTACACAATATTCAACAAGATTTTTTAATTCTCTTATATTCCCAGGGAAACTATACGCGAGCAACAGCCTCTCAGCAGAAGGAGTAAAGCCATAAAGATGCTTCTGGTATACATGTCCAAAATATTCGAGAAAATGCCTTGCCAATATTAAAACATCATAACCTCTGTCCCTTAAAGGAGGTATATGTAAAGGCACTATGTTCAGCCTGTAGAAAAGATCTTCTCTAAAAAATCCTCCCTTTGTCATTTCGCCTAAGTCTTTATGCGTTGCAGAAATTATCCTTGGGTCAGCCTTAATACTCTTGTGCCCACCAACTCTGACTATTTCCTTTTGCTCCAGAGCTCGCAATAGCTTAACTTGCATGTTAAGAGGCAGCTCTCCAACCTCGTCTAAAAACAACGTCCCATTCTTTGCAACTTCAAAAATACCCAATTTACCTTCACTACTAGCTCCTGTAAATGATCCTTTCTCATATCCAAATAGTTCACTTTCCATCAGGCTTTCAGGTATCGCACCGCAGTTCACAGGCATGAAAACCTCTTCACTTCTGGCTCCCGCGTAGTGTATTGCCCTTGCAAATATTTCTTTACCTGTCCCAGTTTCACCTATTACGAGAACGGATGCATTGCTTCCTGCTACCTGAATAGCCTGTCTTCTGGCAGCCTTAATCGCTTCGCTCTCCCCAATTATTTCATCAAAGGTAACCAGGTCTTTTTCTTTTCTCGACTTGAGAACAGATTGCTTCATTTTCTTAAAATCGCTCATGACTAGTACGTAACCGTGTCTATTACCATTGGTCTCTATTGGATTTGTCTGGATTATGTATTCTTCACCTTTAATGCTGACAGGTCCAAGTTCTCCTGAAAAACCTGAAGAACGCAAACTTCCTGCGAGCTGTCTTGGGAATACCTCTTCTACAGGATATTGTATTCCGTCATCTAATTCCAGTTTTGACGATGCAAATGCGTTTACTGAAGTGATTGTCATTTGATTGTCTACAATTAAGATTCCCTCATTTATTGAATTTATCAGAGTCTCCAGCTCATTAGATCTATACTCTAACAGTCTGCCGTAATCTCTCTCTTTTAGCATAGTGTTAATTATTCCCTTTAACTGATCCTCCAACCTCTCGTAACCTGTTCTGTTAAACATAAGATTGTCCCGTGCTTTTTCATCAAAAGCACAGAGCCCAAGAACGCCAATTATTTCATCGCCGTAGCTAATTGGTAAACATATTTCTACGAGTTCGCGACAAGTATCTTTGCTTTCGCACTCACTGCAAACAGCTTCCAGCCTTGGATTCTCAATAAAATACTGCTCTCCAGTAGAAAGACATTTATGAAAAGCAGAGTTTTCAGGCGCAGACCTTCCTATTCTCTCACTATGTCTGCCTGTTCCAACAACTCTTTGCAGGTTTTCATCTACAATAGTCATATCGACATTAGTAACTGCATGTAACGCTTCTAGAATATGCTGTAATTCTCCGCTGATTTGATGGAGCATATTCATCTCATCATTCCTTTCTCATTTTTAAGAATACCTTCTCATTATTTAGAACTTCGATTTATGTTGTTATTTAGTGTATTTACTTGCCAAACTTATTATAGCTTATCATTAATGAGAATTTTCTACAATTGTTATTTTAAACATTTGACCCAAACAGCCTGATTAGAACATCCTATTTATTTTTAAGTTTGCAATTATTTGGCACGAGACTTGCATTTATATATGCATGGAGGTGTAAACAATGAAAGATGAACTATTAATAAAAATCCTTAGAGATCAGGTAAAGCCTGCTCTAGGGTGTACAGAACCAGGCGCAGTTGCTCTTTGTGCGACCAGAGCAGCAGAACTTTTGAATGAAAATGTAGACGAAATGGAGATAGTTGTTAACAATAACATACTTAAAAATGGAATGGCAGTTGGCATACCAGGTACAGCAGACCGTGGACTGGACTTTGCAGCAGCTCTTGGAATAGCTTGTGGAAAGTCTGAATACGGGCTTCAGGTACTTAAATCTGTAGACGAAGTGTGCATTGCCAAATCTAATGAAATTGTTTCTGCTGGAAAAATTAAGATTACTCTTGATAAGAGCATCCCTAATTTGTACATCAAAGCGACAGCAAAGAGCAAAAACAACACTTCCACTGTAGAGATAAAAGATTCTCATACTAACATCATAAAAGAAATTTTAAATGACAATATAATATTTGAGAAGGAGAACAATTCCGAGGAAAAAGATCTCGAAAACAACGCCACTAATGGCGAAATTAGATTTGGCATAAGAGATTACGATATAAACAAGCTCATTACTTTTGCAAAAGAATGCCCTATCGACGATCTGCAGTTCATTAACGATGGCATAGATATGAATTTGACCCTCGCAAGAGTCGGTCTTACTGAGGATATTGGTCTGGGAATAGGAAAATTGTATAAATCCCAGATTAAAGATTTGGAATCAAAGGCAAAAGCATATACTGTAGCTGCTTCTGAAGCTCGAATGGTAGGTTATCCACTGCCAGTAATGAGCAGTGCAGGAAGTGGAAACCATGGTCTTGTTGCCATAATTCCGATTTCTGTAACAGGCCTTGAAAGAGAATACCAAAAAGAGAAAATAATCAGGGCTGTTGCACTTAGCCACCTGGTAACTATCTTTGTAAAAGTGCATTTAGGCGTCCTTACTCCCGTATGTGGGTGCGGAGTTGCTGCCGGAGTTGGAAGTGCTGCAGGGCTGACATTCCTTGAAGGAGGTTCAGACGACCAGATTAATATTGCAGCAAAAAATATGATTGCAGGGGTTTCGGGAATGTTTTGCGATGGAGCAAAGATTGGATGTGCATATAAACTTGCCATCTCAGTAGACGCAGCCATCGACGCCTCTAAAATGGCACTAGCCGGAATAGAAATTCCATCAGATAACGGCATCCTGGGAGAGACTGCTGAAAAATCTATTAAAAATCTTGCTTATGTGTCAAGCCATGGAATGAATAATACAGACAGTGCAATACTGGATGTTATGATGCATACCTGTCCTTAATTTATATAAATAAAGGAGCCGTAAATTTTCGGCTCTTTTGCTATTTATTACATTCATTTATTATCTTCCAAATTCTCCAATTGAAGGAGCTTCTTTTTGATATCAAGGCCCCCACCAAAACCTACCAACGACCCGTTGGCTCCTATAACTCTATGTCAGGGCACTATTATTGCTACTGGATTATTGTGATTAGCTCCTCCCACTGCTCTGGACGCCTTGGGTCTGCCTATCATGGAGGCAACTTCTCCGTAACTTCTGGTCTCTCCATAGGGGATTTTAAGAAGCGCATCCCAAACACTTTTTTGGAATTCCGTTCCTTCCATTAGCAGGGGAATATCAAATTCTTTTCTTTGACCAGACAGATACTCTCTAATCTGACCTATACATTTCTTTATTAGAGTAGTTTCAGCCAATTCATAGCCTGGCATTTCTACCTTACCAAAATTTACTCCATCTATGGCGCCACTTTTTTCACTGATTGTCAGTATTCCGATGTCTGAATCGTACCAGTAAATAAACCTATCCACATTAATCCCCCTAACTCATCCTCTGATTATATCTTGCAATATTCTCATCACTTAAAAATTCATAAGCCTCATTAATCTGCTGGAATTTCTTTGTCGCATCAGGAGCGCTGTTTACATCGGGATGATACTCTTTAGCTTTCTTTCTGTAAGCTAACTTGACCTGATACTTGTCTGCATTGACAGGTACTCCCAGAACAGAACAAGATTCTTCATATTTTGACTTGAAGTCTGCCATCGGATCTGTATATGGTCTTTGATTGTAATATCCACCCTGCTGACCCTGGTACTGGTAGCTCTGCCACTGACGAAACCTTTCTTCCCATTCGCGTTGTTGCTGCCTTTGCCTTTCTTCTCTTTCCCTTCTTAGCCTTTCCTCTTCCATTCGCTGATATTTATAACCATATTCAGAGAACGATTTGTATTTTCCTTTGCCTTCCATCCAGAAGCTTCCTAAGTCAAATAGGTATTCAGTAGTTGTATACTTCCAATATTTTAAAAGAGAAATAAATTTATTACCCAATATTGGAAATACTACAAAGAATAATATGACTAGTATCGTTATTGGGTTTAATAGAAGCATCAATCCCACAGGTGTAGATAGAAGAATAATCAGAAGACATCCTCCCATACCTATCAGCGCTACTAAAAACCTTGCAATCCCTGCAACCAATGCAACTGCAAAGCTTGCTATGTATATGAATATGTCAAATATAAATCCTGTCAACTGTCCAAATGAATAAACTATTTTGCCTACTGCTTTCTTTATCAGCTTCATTAAATATCTCCATCCAATAATCATAATTTTATGTTCGACTCAATTGTATATTTTTTTAGGTAATAAAGTCAATCCAGAACGCTATTTTACTATATATCATTTGACTTTAAATTACAATTTTATATAATATATACGTATCGCACGTCACTGTTTATGCCTTTATTATATGGTAATTACAGAATTGATTTGATATACTATTATTAGGAGGTGACAAAATGGATTTCAAAGATAAGCTTGACTTTCTCATGAAGCTTACCAATACGAGTAACAGCCTTTTGGCCAGGCACATCGACATGGACCCCTCTTTCATCAGCAGACTCAGGTCAGGTTCGAGAAAGCCATCCAAAAATGAGGACTATATCAAGCCGATTGCAGAGTTTTTATCTGAAAGATGCATAGAAGAGTATCAAAGAGAAGGCCTTTTTGATGCAATTAACGCTGGAGCATCTCAAAGAACAAATAAGCCCGCTGAAATTGCCGTGCTGATATCCTCCTGGTTTAAGAATGAAGTATCGACAAACGAAAGAAATATTGCAGAATTCATGAAAAATATCGACAACTTTAGTTTCAAAAGACTTGCTGCAGACCAGGATGTAATTAAGGACATAACCTCGGAAGTCATGAGACCAGGAACATATATAGGTACAAAGGGAAAAAGAAAAGCAGTTCTAAATTTTCTCATTTGTTTAGCTAAAGATGAAGTGCCTAAAGAGGTTCTGATATATAGTGATGAAGATATGTCTTGGCTTACATCAGATATGGATTTTACTGCAAAATGGGCAGCTCTTTTTGCTGAAGCACTCAATAAAGGGCACAAGGTAAAAATTGTTCACACAATAAATCGTTCCCTTGAAGAAATGCTTGCAGCTATAAGAGAATGGCTCCCGTTTTATATGACAGGAAAAATTGAGCCTTTATATTATCCAAAGACAGTTGACAGTGCATTTAAAAGATCAATGCTAATTGCACCAGGAAAGATGGCGCTTATATCTAATTCTGTATCAAGTTCATCAGACACCTCGGTTAATATGCTCATATCAGATATTGAAACGGTAAATGCATTCGAAATCGAATTTAAAGAATTCCTTAAACAGTGCAAACCTCTCATGAAGATATATAACCCAATTTCCACCCCTGAGTACTTTGACAGCTTGATTGATTTCGAGGAGAAAAATGGGGATATTCTACTTAGTTCCAGGGTGCTTTCTTATCATACTTTCCCACAGTTCCTTCTTGAAAGGATACTAAGGGAAATGAATCATCCTAACAGAGCCGACACTCTTGCATTTCATAGAACCAGGTTAAACAGGTTAAGCCACACTCTGGAAAATAACAATATTACAGATATAATTGTTCTACCAGATTTAGAAGATGTTCAGAATAAAAGAGTACCCATAGGTTTTTCGACCATGTTTTCCGAGAAGGAGATACCTTACGACCAGTACACTCTCAAGGCTCACCTTGAAAATATCATATCGATGCTAAAACACTATCCAAAGTATAATGTGGTACTTTTAGAAAACGCTGAAAACGACCTATCAATTTATATAAAGCAAAGAGTAGGCCTCTTTGTATTAAAATACAATATTCCATCGATAACATTTGCTATAACTGAACCAGCTATGACATCAGCCTTTTGGAACTATCTAAATTTACTGATTAAAAAGGCAGCCCCTGAAAAGTCTGACAAAGATGTAGTAATAAATGAAATCAGTGAATATATTAAAAAGTTGACAATTAATTAATTGCCAACTTTTTCATGTATTACCTAGTTTTTAATTCTCATTCGGAGGGAACAGATAACTCATGATGTCCCTTCTTGCCACTATGCCTACTAAATCTCCCTTGGAGTTAACAACTGGCAGCCTCTTAATTTTCTTTTGTACAAGGAGCGTTGCTGCATCTTCAACCTCTGCATCTTCGCTTATGGTTATAACTTTACTGGTCATTACATCAGAAACTAACTGACCCATGGAATGCTTCAAATCATCGATGTATTTCTTTGGTGAATCAAGATATATAATGCCGCCTAAAATCTCTAAAACCGCGGGGCCTCTTACTTTCGATTCTCTTCTTATAAGATCTCCTTCTGTAACGATACCAACCAGTTTGCCATCTTCATCTAGTACAGTGAGGCCACTAATTCCATGTTTGTACAAAAGACCTGCACACGTGTCCACTGTATCTGTTGTCTTTACAGAGATTACGTCTTTTATCATTATATCTTTAATAAGCATAGCTATCCCCCCTTTAATCATATTATTGATACCCTCAGAGTTTTATAAAAAACAACAGGCTCCCTTGGGAGCCCATTAAAACATCAAATCAAGAAGTCTTTGAATCCTGTCAAAATCTATAAATCTACTTTCACGAAGTACTTCTTTTCCTTCATCAAAAACTAAAATTGTCGGGATATTAAATACCAGGTTTTGTCCAGCAAGCTTTTTATTAGAGTTTGCATCTACTCTGCCTATGTCGAGTGGATATTCATCAAGCATCTTTTCAAGCCTTGGAAAAACCGCATGACAAACACTGCATTCTTCTGTGCTGAAATAGAGAACGTATCTTTCTTTTGTGCAAAATATGTCGTATTGCTGCTCTGAATCAATAAAATGTACTTTTTCTCTACTCATAAATACCTACTCTCATTTATTCAGTTAACATCATACAAAGGTTACACCAAGTTCTTTTAATTCAGCAAGGTTTTTAAGATGTTCTTTTTCATCCACATAGCCTATGCCACTTTCTAATAATTCAACTTTAAAACCGTTCTTTAATAGCTCGAGTATAGTTTCTCTAACACAAAACTCACTTGCTATTCCCGATACTACTACTTCTTTATCAATATATTCATTAATTTGAGTGCCGTCTTCGTTTCTAGCATAATAAGCAGAATACTCCTCTATTTCGTCATCCTGACCTTTCTTAAATGTATTCTTTGCATCTGGTTTGTTTTCTGGAGTCACAATTAGCTTCGCAAAGTCTTCGTGTATCTGGGAACCTCTTTCTCCCCTGACACAGTGTATAGGCCATATGCCTCCATTAACCTCAAAACTCTTGTTTTCATTTGAGTGCCAGTCCATTGAATATACTACTTTAAGGTCGTTAGAATTGACGAAATCAATGATATTATTAACTGCATTTTCTGCATTTAAACAGGCAAGACTTCCGTCAATGAAATCATACTGACAGTCCACCACAATCAAACTCTTTTTCATTTCAAGCCTCTTTCAAAATTCATTAACTAAATATTAATATGGTTCTCTTAATCCAAATTCAGCATCCTCAACCCAGTCTTCAGCTTCTCTCAAATGCTCAATAATATTATCAAAAATTTTATAATGATACTCTTCCTGTCTTATCAGATAATCGAACAATGCCTTATCCTTATCGGTCTCAGCTTCTTTCTTCATGTTGTTATAGAGCTCAATGCTGCCCTTCTCCATCTTTAGTGCCTTTCTGTATGCATCTATTTGATCCGGAACCGCTTTCAATTCTGTCTTAAA
>JAVEXI010000083.1:0-5000 GCA_034004165.1 Gudongella sp.
CGTTTCTTCTAGTATATCTGCCATAAAGTTGTAGGATTCAGCTATCCTTCCTATTTCATCTCTTCTCTTAATTTCTACTCTTGCACCCATATCTCCATCTGCAAATTTCCTGTTTGCGCTAAGTATATCTTCTACCGGAGATAACAATCTTCTTGAAATCAAAAGAAAAATAACCATTGATGAGGCCAAAATAGCTATTGCTATTCTGATACTTTCTTTTGTTGTATCTTTTAACGTTCCACCGATAATGTCCTCTGATACTGCACTTATAATCAGCCAGTCTATTCCAGGCCTCTTAAATACAACTGCTTTACTAAATAGCTTCTCGTCTCCCCTATAGTCCTCAACAAATCTTAAGTTTCCCTTTTTATATTCTTCATATGTACTATATGCTACACGATTTTCTGTCTCTGATAGATTTATTCTTTCAAATCTTCCATCTGAATCGATAGTAAAGTTGTCATCTCCCAGAGAGTTTGCAATTAAATCCCCTGTTTGCCTTTCGACGACCAATGCATAAGCACCTTTGTGTTCATCTGCTATTTCAAGAAATCCATTACTCAACTCACCCAAAAGAAGATGTACTCCCAATACGCCTTTAATCTGGTCGTCGTCTCCTTTGATAGGAATTGCTGCTGTAATGGTAAGATCATCCATTACAAAGTGCTCATAAACTGGAGAATATGTGAATCCATTTGCACGAACTGCTTCCTGATACCAATCTCTCATTCTTGGATCAAAATAACCTGCATCATGACTAAATTCTCCCAGTGTGCCATCATTATTTATGGCATAATACAGAGAATGTCCTTCTGTCTCAGCATTATTTCTAACAAAGTCAAAGGAATTGTCTGCTAGCCTTCGAATACCATAGTACTCTCCATCTTCAGTAGCATAAGTCACACTGTATATATTTGCATCGTGGCTTCGTATGATATTTAAGAAGAATTTTTCTAAATCATCTTTGTCATCAACATTGACGATTCCAAGTTCCAACAATCCCATATTCACATCAATTATGTGTTCTGGTGTGTGCAGACAGTCCTCAATGTGATCCAGAATATCTCCATTAATATCTTCTGCAAATCTCTTAATCACCATATTATTTGACTGTTCCCACCTCGTATAGATGAGAAATCCCGTCCCTGCTGCAGTAGCCATTACGCTTACAATGAACACAATTAGAATGATTGTCTTAATTGATATGGAGTTTAGGGTTTTACTGCTGTTTCTCTTCAACGCTAGTCCTCTTCTCATTGTTTAGACATTTTGATTAATCCAAATAAAATTTTAACATTTGTTATTAACGATTACAATCTTAATCATTTAATTCTACTAATTTGTTTGGAACTGTAAGGTAAATGAATCTACCGATGACCTCTTTCCCCAGATTTTCCAACACAAACTCACTATACATATCGACCTGAGGTTTGTAAGTATTAACCATGGAACTAATAAATTCTTCTTCGGTGCCTCGGGGAAAATTAGTTTTATAGTCTAATAAGTATACTCCCTTGTTAGAGACAATATATAAATCTATTATTCCTGCTATATATTCAGGTGGATTCATTTCCTGTTTCACCAGATCAAATCGAAGTTCAGGCATAAACTTTGCTCCATCTATTAAGAGGTTTTTAATTAGGTCGTTTGAAGTAAAGTTATTAAGAATACTTTCAAGTATCTCCATAGAATTTGAAAAATCACTCTCTTCCTTAAATTCTTCGACTGCTTGTCTTGCTGATTTAGCGGTATTTGGCATTCCTTCATTGTTTACGTCAATAAAATATAGTTCAAAAGCACGGTGAACGACATTGCCCCACAAAGTACCTGAGGGGCCTTTATAGCTCGAATTCCAGTTGCCTTCTATAAACTCATCTTCCTCAATCAACTTACTTGGCCTTTTTTCCAGGTATTGTTTGGACGTTACTTCTTCTATCATATGGTTTCTCTTGTTTATTATCTCAACGACATTATTGATAACTTTATCTTTGTCCAGTTTCATCAATATTTTCTTATCAGTGTAACCTTCAATAAATTCTGTTGGTATAAATGCATTATTCCCATCTTTAAGTAGTTTCCAGCTATTCTTATTCCATCCACTAATAATAAGGGCATTAATAGATCTTGTAGCTGCAACATACATAAGTCTTAGCTTCTCGGCATCTATGTTAATCTTCTCTAAAGCCTTAATTCCCTCCCACTGCGCACAGTGTCCTATCAGGCTTCTATTTTGATGTAATGCCATATACACTTCTTTCCCTCTGTCAGTTTGCATCGTAGAAACTGTAACTTCATGTTCGTAATCAGTTCCACCAGTCGCCAGAATTACAATGGGAGCTTCAAGCCCTTTAGCTTTATGAAGGTTCATTACCCTTACATGCCCTGACTCTGATTCTTCTAAGAGCATTTCTCTGTCCGTGTCCAGTTCCTTGAGAAGAACCAGCTCTCTGGCAGCAATTTCAAAATTAGGCAGATTTTTGGCTGATAGCTTTTCAAGTAAATAATACAATGTTCCTGCTATGGATTTTATTAGCGTATCATTGTAATTTTCAGTGTATAATAAAATGTATTCATCCATTAACATTTCCATAAAAGCTAATGGTTCAGATTTATCCTTGAGCATTAGAAAACTTTTCAGCACTCTTATCGCCTCATAAACGGGCCCTTCGTCATATTCTGATTCAGATTCATAGTACTCCGTCAGTTTGACGATATTTCCAGTTCCAGATTCTCCAGTTCTCTTCCACTTCTCAAGATTCTTTATTCCAAAGCAATTTATCAGCACATTGCACAGTTTAAATTCATCAAGTGGATCTGCTAGGTACTCCACCAGATCTATAAAGTTTGCAATTTCTGCGATATTTCCAAGCTTCAACTTCCCTGCATAGGAAACTGGTATGTTTTTTTCTTTCAGGGCACTAATATAGTCAGTCATTCCTTTTGTGTTATATAAAAGGACTAAAAAGTCTCCGTACTGAATAGGGTATCTCTTTACATTCCCAGTGTCTATCTCTGTTGTCTCTCTGACGAAACCCTCCTTCACATGCTTTTCAATATATGCCGCTACCCATTCAGACTCATCTTTCCTGTATTCTCCAACTCTGTCTTTGTCTCCAGCAATAAATTGTTTTACCCCACTAATCGTTTTTTCGCCAGGGCACTCACTGTCTTTACGTTGTGACTCCATCCCAAAAAATGATGCCTGAAAAGATGCACTCTCATCCAGCAAAAACTTAATTGACCCATTAACGCTCTCTTTCAATTCGTCTTCACAGTTTTCGGGGAGCTTAAATACACTTTCAACCCATTCCACGATGTCTGACTGAGTTCTGTAGTTTCGTCTGAGTATAGCCACTTCACAGTCAGTATCATTAGAAAATATTTCTTTTACCCTGTTGTACTGCTTGATGTCAGCACCCCTGAATCTGTATATTGACTGTTTGGGGTCCCCTACAATAAATGTAGAACCCGGGATGAGCTTCCTTTCATGCCAGGGGGTCTTTTCATCCACGGTTTCTCCGTTCAGGTAAAACATAATCTCTGACTGTATTGCATCCGTATCCTGGAATTCATCTATGTACAGGCACTTATACTTTTCTCTGGTCCTAATCCTGGCATTTTCTGACTCCCTCAACAGGTCTCTGGTGAGAACCAGAAGATCATCAAAACTGACAGCCATAATCTGCCTTTTATACTCAGTATATTTTAAGACAGCCGGTAATGCTGTAGCAATAACCAGGTCGTGTTTATAAATGTTTAGTTCATCGTAGGCTTGGATAAGTCGATTTTTATCTACGCTCAAATTTACTTTCTTACCTTCTTCAGTCTTTGCAAAATTTTTCGAGGTGATTAAGCCATCTTTCTTAAGCTTAGATATTATAATCTTTGCAAAATTAGTAAGGTTTCTTTCACTTCTTTTGAAATAATATGTGTTTATTGCAGCTCTTTCTGCAGTGTTTAGTACTTTTTCTATAGGGTTTCCCCATATAGTCATAAGCTCACCCTTTCCCTCTTCGACAAAGATAGCTACCAATGGATCAACTACATCGGCCAAAGCTTCAAAGGGAGGTTCTACATTCTTAACATTTTCATCATAATCAAAAATTCCATATTCATAGTTTGATATATGTTCAAAGACACTATTAATATCTTCCATTGATATATCCAGTCTCTTCAGAAGTCTGACAATTCCATCTATCTCTGTTTCATTTTCAATGAGGTATTTTTTCCAGACCAGATTTCTTATATCCCAGTCTTCATCGTTGTCAATAACTTTATAGTCCAGTCCTAATCCTGCTTCAAAGGAATTTCTACTTAATATTTCTCTGCAAAATGAGTGAATTGTACCCACAAACTGATCGTCGATAGAGTTTTTTGCCTGAAGGATCAAATCCCTCTTATGACTATCTGTCGTCTCTTTAATCATTTTGTCTATTCCTTGTGCAACTCTTAGTTTTAACTCGTTGGCTGCTTTTTCGGTAAATGTGATCGCCGCTATTTCATCAAGTTTTAAAGGTTTCTTATCCCCTGATAAATTAGTAATTTGATTTAGTATCCGCTGAATTACCAGTGTAGTTTTCCCTGCACCTGCTCCTGCTTCAACCATATAATTCGTTTCGAAATCACTTAAAAGTCTTTCTCTGATTAAACTCTCTTTATCCATTACTCATCACCTCCGTATAAATGAGGCCTGCAATGAAGGACGTAAGAACAATATGCACATATCTGTCTGTTTGTCGTTCTGACAAAATTTCCATTTGATATGTCAGTAATCGAATCAAATACAATTGCAGCTTTTTCTTCTGTCAGTGTTTCTAACTTTGTTTCTTCCATTTTCCAAAGTACACCGTCATTATGCTCTAACGGAAAATCGTATCTAGCTTCTCTAATGCCCTTAAAGCCTTCAACGTCCTTAAATAATCTGTCTGCTGCCTGGGAGTACAGGTAATCCTGTAGCATGTCCTTGTTTCCTTTGGTCTTATCAAAGGGCTTTCCAGATT
>JAVEXI010000084.1:0-4956 GCA_034004165.1 Gudongella sp.
AAAGTATTAGTCTCACTGATATTTGTGTTCACAAAATCTATTTCATTATCGCTTTCCCATAATGGTGCAACTCCTTCTTTTTTAATAACTATTGCTACAAATACCGTATAATTGAATATTTCAGAATAAATTCTATGATAATATCGGTCTGAAAAGTCTATTCCATCCTCGATTGTTGACCTTACTATATAATCGAATTTTGATAATGCAAATAATAATGTTCGGATATTAAGATGATCAAAACTTGAAAAAAGTCTAAATGCTTCAGATGCATTTTTATCTAATACAGAGTAATAATACTTTTTTGAATACATGTTTTTTACTATTTCACAATAAGTATTCTGAAAATCAACTTCATATTGCATGCTGACTCCGATGATTTTTTCTTTTAATTTACCATATTCATCTTTATGGCGCATCTCTTCTTGATTAGTTATCAGTATAATTTTTGATTTCCCATGCTCGCATAGCAAACAAAAAAATCCAAACAATTCATTTATTTCAATATTTGATCTTTCAATATCATCAACAATCAAGATTAATCTACTTACCGCAATGAATTTTTGAAAATCAATTTTTAAATTATCGAGATTTAAATATTGTGCTATTAAACTTACAACAGTCTTACCTGCTATTAAACCCATCTTGTGTTTGCCAACTTTACCTAATATATCCTCAATTTTACCAGTACTTTGTTGTCCATATAGTGTGAAAAATATTCTTTTTGATATTTCATCAAGGCTATTTAATCCATATATAGAAATATATACTATTTGGCTATCTTTTTGTACCTTCAATGCTTTTTCTATTTCAGGAATCACTTTATTCAAAATATAATACGTTTTGCCACTTCCCCACTTCCCATCTATTTGTATTGCCTGAGATGAATATTCGTCATCGACATACTCCATTATATTTTTGATAATCTTATTCCCTCCAATAGAAAACATATCTTTCTCCTTTTTTATTATTTGAGTTCCAATTAATTGCATTATTAGATTACCACTAACAATCTTCAAACCGCTTATAAATAGCTGACTATAAATAGTTTACTACATTCTTAATATTTAAGGCATATCATAGGCCACTGAGGTACTTATTATTATTTCCTATACTTGTCTTCAACTACCTCATAGTTCAAGTGGTTTATTTTATCCCACTCCGTTTTCTTCCACTTAACAGCCTTTAGCATATGATTGATCCCCTCGATATCAAATTCCCTATAATACTGCTCTTTTGCCCACTCCAGAACCTCTTCATGATATTCATCAGTTGGGTCATTATATGCTTTAAGGAAATCAGAAAAACCCTCAACACCGCCAACATCCTCCGGTGGTGCTTCCCCAGAACCGGAGAGCAATGTTGGGTATCCAAAGTAGTAGCCGTAAACTATCTCTTCAAGAACAACTAAGATACTCCAATTGTCACCAAAATCATATGTATATTCTATTGCTCCATACTCCTCAATATACTTATCGATTTTAATCGAGGATGGTTTTCTTACCTCTATGCCAAGCCTTTCCATCCTTCTCTTTTCAAACTCCGCATACTCGATCTTTGACCTCATCAGCTGCTTCACATACTCTTTTTTGTTCCTAATAAAATCCTTATGCCGATCATACGAAAAATCGTCATTAGTAACTCTAATATTATCCCTAACCAAATTGAACTCATAAAGGTGTATATCAATACCTAAGGTACTTTGAAAATTAGTAACGAATTGTATAGTCTCATGCAGCCTTCTAAATGTACATCCATAAGGTACGACAACCCTCCTCCATACCCTGGGTTCCAGATCTACAAATTCTATTCTTAGTATGTATCCTTTCATATAGACCCTCTCTTTTTACTAAATCTAAGAAGCAAAGCATAGATAACAATTCCAACTAAAGCACCACTGGTATCAATAAGAACATCCCTCAGTTGTGCACTCCTTCCAGGGACAAATATCTGGTGGATCTCATCACTCGCTGCATACAGAACACAAACAGCGACTGCGATAACTGCTCTATATCCCCATGATCTATGTAAACTTAATCTTAGTGCATTTAGCACAAGACCGCTCAGGAGCAAATATGCAAAAAAATGAGCATACTTTCTTATGATGTTATTAAAATCATCTATGCCAAACTCTTTTTCAGGGATTATGTTATCCATAGCTTCCAATACCACCTTCGTGATACCTTTGCTGATTTTATTTGAGTCTGCAGCTGGTTGTGATGACAGGGAAAAAATTACAGCCATCCACAAGATAACTACAGCCCATGAAATTATTATTCCTTTTTTCATACGATTCCTCTTAACAACTTAGTCGAATATCAATGATTTTTATTATGTTACTAAATAAGTGTAATCTTCTGCTGCAATCCAAATGAGTATTCCGGAATGAATTGAGCCACACCTCCGGTTGGTGCAAGCTATGATTTCAAAACAACAGGATTTTGTTTATCAATATTTCCTCGAATTTATAGCTTCGATATGATCTTTTCTTGTTTGAAAATCAGCAAGAGCATACTTAGATAGAGTAAAATAAATATTATTAATTTGTTGATCGGTCAGTTGTTGAAGTGAATTGCCAAGATCAATTTTAATCGCTTTTAGCAAATCATTTCTTTTAATTACTTTCACATCAGGTGAATTTACATTAATCTTTTTCAAGGTACTACGTTCACTAAAAACAATATAGGACTTAAAGAATTTTTCCTCCAGACCTAATACCGATTTCAATGCACCAATATGACCTTTGTTCTGCCATATAGGATTGAAGAACTTATTTTTTTGTTTGTTCTTAAGAGTTTGGGTCCAATTCTTATTATTCTCATCCCCAAAGATCCAACCACTATAGTTCTTTGACTCAAATACATAAATACCAGTATGTGAAATCATTATAAGATCAATTTCGGTTGTCATTCCATCATCCCTTGGAATATAGAGATTTGTCATAAGTTTATGATTCTCACCTAGCTTTTCGAGATATGAAAAAGTTAAAAACTCGCCAAAGTTTCCTTTATCAAAAACTGTCTTTATAAAACTATTTCCACTAGCTGCTTGGTAATTTGAACCTCTAAATCTGAGATATTTAGGTAGTAAAAACAACGCAAATGCAATTAAACCATAAAGTATTAAAGACTCCAAGTTTATCCCTCCTAGATCAGACCTAATTTGCAAACTAATAATTCACATCCGGATTATTTTACGACTACTTAGTAACTAGCAAAGTATAAGCATTTGCAACCATTTGGTACAACCACCCTCCTCCATACCCTGGTTTCGAATCCAGAAGCCTGCATAGAGAAGATTGAGTATTACCCTGACAGAAAACTTGATAAAGCAGAAATGTTAAGGCTTGCAACCTGCAAATACATAGAGCAGGAGTATCATATCATACTCGAAGGTGCTTCAGGCAATGGTAAAACATGGATAGCCAATGCATTAGGGAATGCGGCTTGCCGGAAGTTCAAATCAGTTCGCTATATTCGTATGCCTGAACTACTTGATGATTTAATGGTAGCAAAGGGCACAGGTACCTTTAAGAAAGTGATTAGAAGCTATCAGAAGGTTGATCTTCTGATTATGGATGAATGGCTCATATGCTGCCTTTCACCCAATGAAGCCTACGACTTGTTGGAGATCATCTAATCAAAGACAAGACATGGTTCAATGATCTTCTGTACTCAGTATGGCATAAAAGGCTGGTGCGCCAGAATCAGCCCCTCAAATGACGGTCCAGTATCCGAAGCTATTGTGGATAGAATAGTCCACAACTCCTATGAGATCATAATCGATGGAGAGATCTCCATGCGTGAGAGACATGGCCTGAAGAGTCCAAGTGACAAGAAAAAAGTCATTGAGTAGCTTCTAAAAGCCTTACTCATAACTTGAGTCTGTACATTTCTAATGACATTAAGTGGTAAACTTTTTGAATGTCACAACTGGTAAAGAAATTGACTGTCATAACTCGCTACTACTTATCTACAATAGTCAGGTGGCCTTCATGACCGTAAAGGTGGACTTATTCGGCCGTGAAGGTGGCCTAATTTTACCGGAGACATGGCCTTGTTGAAGCGTAATACTCAGCATTCAAGAAAAATGAGTGTTTTATATAGAAGCATTAAGCCCTATTCAAATCTAGTTAATTAAAACTTCAATGTAGAAAATAAGAATTCCACCTGGTGTATAGATATTACAAAAATTGATTCAAAAGAAGGCCGTCAATATTTGTGTGCTATCATCGATCTATTTGACAGATCCATCGTTAGCTATAAAATGTATAGGAATCAAACTGTCAGGCTGGTCAAGAATACTATACAAAGCGCTCTGGAGAAAGAAGTTTTATCGATGTGTCCGAAAATAATACTCCATAGTGATCAAGGTAGAGTATTTAAGTCAGGGAAATACCTCAAAAGCCTCCTAAAAAGCACACCTATCGTTCAATCTATGGGTGAAAAGGCTTCACCTTGTGAAAACTCAGTAATTGAATCCTTTTTCTCTAATCTTAAGAAGGAGAGGCTTTACATAGATGAATTTGACACTAACGAAGATATAGCATTAGCAGTAATCGATTATATCTACTGGTACAACCGAATGAGACCTCATAGTTATAATGGTTGCGCACCTTATGAAAAGAGGTTTTTATCGCTTTGATTCGAGTAAATTTAGCCCCCATAAACCGGACACTTTATGGGTTGATAATGATCCCTGTAAAGTTATGTAAATATATCGGCTGCTTGATAAGAACTCCCCTGCATTCTAAATTCTTAAAAACTGAGTTGTCCGGTTAAATGGTGCCAGACCCGAATGTTAGTACCCAACACCGATGTCAATGGTAAAATAAAGTAGTCCAATGACCTATTTTACTTGACTGATTACAATCGATGATCATAAAATGCAACATCGTTCAGACCCAAAAGATCCTCTTGGGCTTACTTAAACAGATTGTGGTTAAAGCCTATTCAC
>JAVEXI010000085.1:0-4862 GCA_034004165.1 Gudongella sp.
TCTTTTTCTTACCTCTTGGCTCTTACCTCTTACCTTTCTTATCCCTCTGTCATCCCGACCGAAGTGGAGGGATCTCATCTGCATAATGTTTACCCATATTCTAAAAACATGTGTAAAAAAATCGAAAATTTGCCCACATCATTATTCTGCATCTTATTTCTAACCCCTGGCCCCTGACCCCTATAAAGATTTTATCCTGCTACCAACTACATTCTACCTACTAACAACTGTATTTACTAACTTAAATCTGTGTATTTTCTGTCAAAAAACATTCCAATTTATCAAAAAAAGTGTACATTTTAATATTTATTGGGTATAGTAGAAATTATAATGGGTCTTTATGCTATTTCTATAAAATAGTTCTTAGGAGGTGTTTTGATGAAGCTATACATGACAACATTAGGCGAATTTGATATGAGTATAAACGGCCAGTCTGTAATGCAGGATGCAAGCCGTTCATACAAGCTGTTCAAGCTTCTTCAATATTTTCTAACCTTCAAGAATAAAAAGCTTCTACCTGAAACAATAATAGACAACCTATGGCAGGATCAGGAATCAACCGATCCAAAGAACATGATAAGAGGCCAGATATTCAGGCTCAGGCAGATACTTAAAAACATTCTTCCAAGTGAGGAGTACCTCAATATAACCTTCAACAATGGCTACTATATTCTCGAGGTTGGAAGTGATGTAGTCATAGACTCAGATGAAATGGAAAAACTGATCCAGAAAGGTAACGACCTTATGCTGGAAAACAGAGAGGCTGCTATTAAAGCCTATAGAGAGGCTGTATCCCTATACAAAGGCGGATACCTTTGGGAAAATACCTATGAGGTATGGCTTGTCCCGGTAAGAAGCTTCTACAAACGCTTATATATCAAAACAATCGAAAGTCTCATCTCCTTATACTCTGAGAAGGATGACAACGAAAAGATTGTAAGCCTTTGTGAGGAAGCCATAACTAAAGAGCCCTATGAGGAAAGGCTTCACATATTTATGATAGAGAGTCTTCTCAAGCTGGGTAAAATAAAAAATGCTCTAAATCATTATGAATTTATGCAAGTCGCCTTTGAAAAGGAAATGGGTATAACCTCAACATCAGCGATGAGAGAAGTACAGAGACGTATTCAAAACTACTCGACTGAAAAAACTGAGATTGACCTAAAGGAACTGGACAAAAAGTTTATTGAAAAAGAGAAAAGCGGACCACTGCTATGTGATACGGAGTATTTTCGATTCCTTTACAACAGCCATAGGAGAATGAGAAAGGAAGGGCAGAATCCAGACTATATAACTCTTATAACACTTATGGATTCAGATGACGAGCAGGATCTGGGTATATGGAACAAACTTACTACATTTGTTTTAGATACGACACTTCGAAAGGGAGATGTTTACACCTTCTGGAACGACTCTCAGGTTCTTGTGATGTTATCGGACGTTAAAGAGGATGGCATTCAAACTATCGAAAATAGGGTCAGGAAGAAGTATGAGGATCTTGAAAAAAGTAATCTTAAGATAAAAATAAAATCAAGGCAAATAGAAAAAGGAACCAGTCTGATATAGCCAATAAACTCAAGGAGAGAAGATTTTCTCTCTTTTTTTGTTCAGTTAAATTAAATAAAACTGAAATAAAACTGGGGTAAACGCTTTGTAAAACTAAACGATGGTATATTAGATACAAGTAGTAACACAAACATAAAGGGGGGATCAAAGTGGAATACCCTTCCAAGAATGACTTCTATATAAGATTTAAGGCTCTGTTCAGTGAAAAAGGCAAGTTTATTGACTATATACTAGTAGAAGTCAGTGATAATTTTTCGCTCGCAACAAAGATCAGTTCAGAGTATATTTTGGGAATGAAACTGGCAGATATGGTTTTAGATATTGAAAGCCCAATACTTAAGCTAAAGGACTTTCACTACCATATGTTACCAAAGGCTCGAAGAAAGTTTGAACACTATGTTCAAAAAGAAAACCGATGGTACCTTGTCACTATGTATAGCGACGAAAAGGATTACTTAATGATGATCTATACAGACATAACGAAGGTTAAGGAGGAGGCTGGGAAGAGATATCTTGCAGAAGCATCAGCAGAAGAGCTTTTCGGTAAACATACGAAAATTAGTTAGTACTTTATGGACGGAAAGGATACGATGAAATGCATCTTGCACCTGGCACTTGAGATGCATGGAGTAACTAGTGCAACCGACTTTCTTTAGAATTTATCTAGAGAGAGGAGAGAGTATTATGTCAAAGAGGTTATCAAATGATTTAAAGAGACAGAATAGAGCTTGGGAAAAAACACAGGAGAAAAGAAGAAGACTATTGAAGGGTGCCGCAGCAAAGGTTATAGCATCAACATTCATAGCATCAAGTTTTTTGGTTCCCATATCTGAATCATATGATCTTATGAACAATAGTACAGCGGTATATGCTTAAAAAAAAGATAATACTAATGACCCAGAATATTGGATAGAACAATATGGTTTGGGTGAAGTAGCAATTGGGGTTAAGGATAACAATCCAGGAACACCATGGACTGCTCCAAAACTACCAGATGGATACAAGTACTATGTTGTAATTTTAAAAGCCGGGAGCGATCAAAGCACAGATGGACAGTCCAACGACCCGAAGTATAATGTAAAACCAGGTGATGAGTTTATCTTTGAGTGGGATGATAATGGAGAAATAAAAGAAAAAGATATCTCGCACGTAATAATGATATACGTACCAGATGAAGAATCTGACGACGATGACGAGGATGAAGGAATCCTTTACATCACCGACACTGTTCCCCAGGGTGCTCCCGAAATTGAGCAGCAAGAAGCACCAATTATCGTTGATGACGCTATACCTCAAGCAACTCTTCCAAAAACAGGAGATGGCTTTAGCGTGTTAAACGGCTTAATAGGTGCACTGTCACTTGGCTTGGGACTATTCCTGAGAAAGAAAGAATAACCTAGATAATTAATAATTGGAGTCACTAAGTTATTAGTGGCTCCAATTATTATATAATCGGAATAGAGGTGATAAATGTGTTAAATTTTGAGGTAACACTATCTGGTGAATCAATTTGTTCACAGAAGCTGGATCATATAAAGCATCAAGTTATTAGTAACCCAGCGATAATTGAGCTTCATAAAGATCCGATAGTAATTGAAGATGAAGAAGCTAGTATTATTATGTTCTTCTCTGTGAGTAATACAAAGGAGAAGGCGAAGATATATGTGCAAACAGGAAACAAGGTTGATACTGTCTGGGATTCTTTAATTAATATACTTAAGAGTTTTAATCTTATTAACGATACTGATTTACAGTGGATAAAGATAGATATAGTCTGTAAAATTGATAAGATTGATTCAGCTGGATTTAAGGACCGGATTCGATCAAAAAATTCCAATTTTTATAGGAAAGGCATATCATTTGATCCTAAGTTTAAGGTTGCTTTGTTGGAAGCGGAGTTAAACAGTAATAAAATAATAAATCATAAAGCAGATGAATTGAATATTGAAAGACTAAGCAAATACTTGAAAAAATATAGAAAAATTGATTTTGTTAATATACCAGACTTTATATATGAATTCTCTACAGTCAGCTTTTTCGTTGACGAAAATTATAACTTTTACGAATTATTCACTGATGACTTAAATTTTGGACGAAGAAAAATAGAAATACCATCAAAAAATGATATATATGAAATAATTGAGCGCAGTTCTTCTTTCCTGGCTAATAGCATAGATCAAGAAGGGAAGTTTACCTATGGATATTTCCCAACCTTTGATAAAACAATCGAAAACTACGATATATTGCGTCATTCTGGGGCACTTTGGAGTTTATTGATCAGTTATAAAATGACAAATGATTCTAAGCAACTTGAATCAATCAGAAATGGGATCCGGTACTTGATACAGAATGGACTAGTTTTTAAGGATCACAAGACAGCTTATATTCTAGAAAGAAAGGCAAATGAAATAAAGTTAGGTGGTAATGCAATAGCAATAATACTTCTTATTTCTTATATGGAAGATCATAAGTCTGATGAATACATGAATTTAGTGCTATGCTTAGGGAACGGTATTTTAGAGTTACTTAGCAAGGAGAGTGGTAAATACTATCATGTTTTGGAATACCCTGGATTCGTGAGGAAAGCTGAGCATAGGACAATTTAATACGATGGTGAAGCCACATTTGCTTTATGCAAACTATTTGGAATTACCAAGGACCAAAAATGGCTTTTGGCAGCAAAATCCTCACTAGACTATTTTATTGACAATAACTACATTAAGTATGTCGATCATTGGGTTTCGTATTCAGTAAATGAGTTTACAAAGCATTCACCGGAAGATAAATATTTAGAGTTTGGACTACGTAATATCCATGATAATCTCGAATGGATATACAGCAGACCTACTACATATCACATTTATTCTGAGCTACTTATGCAAGGATATGAGATTTATAAACGAGCAAAGGAACATGAACCTGATCTATCCATACAAATGGGATTTGATTATGAAAGGGTTGTTCAAGTAATCAAGTACAGACTTTCTTATAGCCTTAATGCATTTTTCTATCCAGAATATGCCATGTACTTCAAAAACCCGGAAAGAATACTAAACTCATTTTTCATCCGACAGAGTTCTTTTCGAGTAAGAATTGATGACATACAACACTTCCTGGGAGGCTTGTGCCAGTATTATTTCCATTATGAGGATATTAACAATAAAGGTCTGCAATGAAACTATTCCAAATTCTTAAGGAGAGTAATATGAAAGAATTTACAGTTTGTTTAGCCGGTGACACCAGCTTGGGCGATTGGTATTTAAGGAAACCCAAGAAAGAAAAGCAATTAAAAAGGC
>JAVEXI010000086.1:0-4845 GCA_034004165.1 Gudongella sp.
TTAGGAGCATCCTTCCTGATGCAATGGTAGATCCAGCGGTCATTTCTGGGGATGAGAAATTAAAACCTAAGTCACCTGGACAGAAATACAGGCACTATGCGCCAAAAGCGACTATGATTCTGGTTCAGGGCAGACCTGAAATGGTCGTAGAGGAAATAAAAAGACTTGCAGATATTGCTGAAGGAGATGGACAAAAGGTTGGTATAATGAGTTCATCTGAGAATGTTTTAAAATACTTGCCAAAATTAACTAGGGATATGGGCTCAGTAGATGATGCGAAAGAAATAGCTCATAGGTTATTTGATATAATAAGAGAATTGGACAGAGAAAATACAGATCTAATACTGTGTGAGGCAGTAGATGACTCGGGCATAGGTATGGCAATAATGAATCGGCTGCTGAAGGCAGCTGGCGGAAAGCTAGTCAGGGTATAGGAGGTCTTTATGAATATTTTGTTTGTTTGTACTGGGAATACTTGTAGAAGTCCAATGGCAGAAGCTCTTTTAAGAGAAAAGGCTGAAATAATAGGGATAGATTTGAACGTCAGATCAGCAGGAATATTTGCGTTAGACGGAAGCAGAGCCAGCAGAGGAGCAATTATGGCGATGAGAAATATTCGCAGTCTGGGAAGCCACAGGGCGAGGATGTTGGATAGAAGTCTGCTAGACTGGGCTGATTTGGTATTAGTCATGTCAATATCTCAGCTTGCAAGAATCAATGATATTTATCCCGAAAGCGAAGAAAAGACTTACCTTTTAAAGTCTTTCGCATTTGGAAGAGATGAAGACGTAGAGGATCCATATGGGGGAAGCGATAGTTTTTACGCTGCTGTCAGAGACGAGCTCGATGAAGCAGTAGAATATATATTAAAGAAAATTACCGGACTGGAGGAATTTTAATGAAAATAGGAATAGGCAGTGATCACGGAGGATTTGAACTCAAGGAAGAACTGAAGAAGTTTATGGAAGAACAAGGGATTGAAGTTGTAGATTACGGAACTCATAGCACCGATTCCGTCGACTATCCTGACTACGGAAGAATTGTAGGTGAAGCTGTAGTAAATGGAGAAGTTGAAAGAGGAGTAGTGATATGTGGAACGGGCATTGGAATATCAATCTCAGCAAATAAAGTGAAAGGTGTAAGAGCTGCATTGTGTTCAGATTCTTATTCTGCAAGAATGAGCAGGGAGCACAATGACGCAAACGTCCTGGCACTTGGAGGGAGAGTCTTAGGAGTAGGGCTAGCGACTGAAATTTTGTCAGTTTATCTAAAAAGCGAATTTCAAGGTGGAAGACACCAGAGAAGAGTCGATAAAATTAGTGAAATTGAAAGCTAATTTATGATATAATAGTAAGGACAAAAATTTAAAGGGAGCGATGTCATGTCTAAGGTTGTAGTATTGGATCATCCATTGATAAAACATAAAATGACGATAATAAGGGATAAAAATACCGGTTCAAAAGAGTTTAGAGAACTGGTAAAAGAGATATCTACGTTGATGGCCTACGAAGTCACGAGAGATTTTCCTCTGACCGAGGTTGAAATAGAAACTCCGATAACTAAGATGATGTCGCCTGTTATTGCAGGAAAGAAAGTAGGACTGATTCCAATTTTAAGAGCAGGCCTTGGGATGGTGGATGGTATGCTAGAACTGATACCTGCAGCCAAGGTGGGACATATTGGCCTATACAGAGACCCTGAAACTCTTAAACCTGTAGAATACTACTGTAAGCTGCCAATGGATATTTTCGAAAGAGATCTTATAATACTGGATCCAATGCTTGCCACTGGAGGATCAGCTGCTGCAGCTATCGAATACCTTAAGAAGAGCGGCGCAAATAATATCAAACTGGTTTGCCTGATTGCTGCCCCTGAGGGAATAGAGGTAGTTCAGAAGGCAGCGCCGGATGTTGATATTTACGTAGCTGCCGTAGATGAAAAGCTTAACGACCACGCCTACATAGTCCCTGGACTTGGAGATGCTGGCGATAGGCTATTTGGTACAAAGTAAAATAGAGAGGGCAGTTTAACTGCCTTTTTGTGCTTTTTGGAATTAAATAGTTAATAGTTTGACAAACATTGAGTTCTTGTTTAAAATAATAACTATAGATGGGGGAGAATCTGGCACGATGGAAATTTTGTTTAAGCCCTTTGTAGTTTCAGCTGTGGTCGCATTTCTGACCACTCCGTTAATAATAAAAATTGCCCCAAAAATTGGTGCGATGGACATACCTAAGGACGACAGGAGAATCCATTCCAAGCCGATGCCCCTAATCGGAGGCGTGGCAATGTATATAGCTGTTATGCTTTCGATGTTTTTATTTTTGCCCGAAACAAAACAGACATTCGCCATAATGGGAGGCGCAACATTAATACTCCTGGCTGGGCTTAAAGATGACATCGCAGATATGCGCCCGAGAGAAAAGCTGATGTTCCAGATAGCAGCAGCGGCCGTTGCAATAGCAGGAGGAATACAGATTGATTTTATTACTAACCCATTTGTCTGGGGTGAGAGAGTAATTTCTCTGAGCTGGATTGGTATACCAGTAACACTATTCTGGATTGTGGGCATAACGAATACACTAAATCTAATAGATGGTCTGGATGGACTTGCAGGAGGAGTAGCCTTTATCTCAGCTCTTTCATTTACTGCTGTTGCCATGAAGCTTGGAGTAGTGCAAAGTGGGATATTGGCAGTGATGATTGCTGGAGCCTGTCTTGGATTTCTACCGTTTAATTTCAATCCTGCAAAGATATTCATGGGCGATACCGGAGCTTTGTTTCTAGGTTATATGCTCGCTGTAATATCAATTGAAGGTGTTATGAAAAGCGTTGCGACAATTGCAATGATTGTACCTATAATAATTCTGGGAGTACCAATTTTTGATACTACCTTTGCAATATTTAGAAGGCTCTTAAGCGGAAGATCAATAATGGCAGCCGATAAGAATCATTTGCATCACAAGCTGATGAAACTAGGGTTTTCTCAGCGAAAGACTGTTCTGATACTCTATGGAATATCGGGGATATTCGGACTGTTTTCAGTTCTTGTTTCCAGAGTGAATAGTAGGCAGGCAGTCTATATGTCTGCAATACTATTTTTCGTTACATTGGTTTACGCAATAAAATTTGGGCTCTTTGCGGCAGGCAAGGACGGTAAGGAGGACAATAAATGAAAGTCATGACAGTATTTGGTACCAGGCCTGAAGGAGTCAAAATGGCTCCCATAATAAAGGAGCTTGAAGCGCGAGAAGGTGTGGAACAGGTAGTTTGCATAACAGCACAGCATAGGGAAATGCTAGATCAGGTTACAGAGCTGTTTGGCATAGTTCCTGATTATGATCTCAATATATTCAAACCAGGACAGACCCTTACTGACATAACCGTGAATTCTCTAAAGGGTTTGGAAGATGTTATAAATAAAGAAAAACCAGATGTACTTCTGGTACAAGGCGACACTACTACGGTTTTTGCAGGTGCATTAGCAGCTTTTTATCAGAAAATTAAGATTGGACATGTGGAAGCAGGGTTAAGAAGTGGCAATATATACTCACCCTATCCTGAAGAGGCAAATAGAAAACTTGTAGGGGTTGTTGCTGACTTTCACTTTGCACCGACAGAAGCAAATGTTGAAAACCTCGTTAAAGAGAATTATTCTAGAGAAAAGATTTTTATCACGGGAAATACTGTAATTGATGCATTGAAATACGCGGTAAAAGACGATTATAAGTTTGAAGATGAGAGGCTTAACAGCCTGGATTTTGAAAATAGAAAGGTAGTGCTTTTAACAAGCCATAGGAGGGAAAATCTTGGGCAACCTATGGAAAACGTGTTCACGGCAGTAAGAGACGTTTTAAAAGAGGTACCCGACGCAGTTGTGGTATTTCCAGTTCACCTTAATCCTAAAGTCAGGGAGATTGCAGAAAAGGCATTTGGTAGAAATCCTTCAGTATATCTGACTGAACCCATGGACTACGAGCCATTTACAAACCTGATGAGCAGGTCTTATCTGGCTGTAACAGATTCCGGAGGACTTCAAGAGGAAGCACCAGCCCTTGGGAAACCTGTGCTTGTAATAAGAGAAGAAACTGAGCGACCTGAAGGGATTGAAGCAGGCACAGCACTACTTGTGGGAACTTCCTACGAAGCAGTAAAGGAGAATCTATATCAGCTTTTAACTGATGAAAAAGCCTACAGAGAAATGGCACATGCTGTAAATCCGTATGGAGATGGGACAGCATCCAAAAAAATAGTTGATATTCTTATGAAGAGCTTCGACAAATAAAAATGGTAAGTAAGTAAAAATATAAAAAATAAGAATAGATAAGGGAGGAAATAACATGAAACAAGCAGTAATAGTAAGCGCAGTAAGAACCCCAGTAGGAAGCTATGGTGGAGCATTTAAGGATGTAAGCGCAGTACAGCTTGGTACAGTTGCAGTAAAGGCAGCAATGGAAAGAATTGGCCTTGACCCTGCGACAGTTGATGAGGTCATTTATGGGAACGTTCTCCAGGCTGGACTTGGACAAAACGTGGCAAGACAAGTGGCAATACACGCAGGAATTCCTGATTACGTAACATCATACTCAGTAAACAAAGTTTGTGGTTCTGGATTAAAGTCAGTAGCGCTAGCAGCACAGGCAATAAAAGCAGGAGATGCTGATATAGTAATAGCAGGTGGAACAGAAAATATGAGCCAGGCACCATATCTGTTGAATAGCATGAGATGGGGCCAGAGAATGGGCAACGCTCAAGCAATTGACTATATGGTAGCAGATGGTCTTACAGATATATTTAACAACTATCACATGGGAATAACAGCAGAAAATATAGTTGAAAAATACG
>JAVEXI010000087.1:0-4835 GCA_034004165.1 Gudongella sp.
AATACTAGAATAATCATTACTGTTAATTTTTATAATTTTGTTTAATTTTCGTCTAAAATCGCACAAATATAGCAAATAAGGGCTCATTTTAGTTATAAATCGTCATATATTTCAACATTATAACTAACAAAAATGAGCAGGAAAGATCCATTATTTAATGTCTCGCTCTGCTATTTTGCAGGTATGCTTACAGGCTCTGTAATTAATCCCGCTTTTAACCTAATTGTAATTACCTGTTCAACTTCAGCAATTGCCTGTGTGGCTATGGGGTGGATATACTCTAAAAGTCCAGTTGGAATAAAAAACAGAATGAATGAAAGATTATTCCATTCAACCATTCTGTTGTCATTTTTTCTTCTGGCCCAGTTAAATCTATCTTTATGCGGCTACCATTACAAAATTACAAAAATTACTTCATTTCCTTCAGGGAAAATTAAATATACTGAAATGATTATTGAAGATGTTGTAAAAAGAGATTCTAACAAGATTATAGCTAATGCATTTAATATTGACTATCAGGAAAAAATAAGGTTATACTTTAAAAATAACAATGTAGAAATTGAGCAAGGAGACACAATTTTAGGTACTGTATACATCTATCCTATACTTAAAAATGGGAGGGCAAGTGGTTTTGCGAAATATTTAGCTTTAAACGATATTTACTCAATCGGTCACATTTATCCTAAAACATACAGAGTGGCCAAAGAGATTAAGAGCTCAAGTACCGGTAGCATTAGAGAGGTTAAAAAGGCTTATAGTAACTTTATAAGTTCAATAGTTAAAGATAAAAAACAGGTTGGAGTGATTATTGCTTTAACTACTGGCTATAAGGGGGAGATTGAACCTGATGTAGTTAGGTCCTTTTCGGCTTCAGGAACAATGCATTTGATGGCAGTTTCTGGTTTACACGTAGGATTCATTCACACTATACTAACATGGGTTTTTATCATTTTAGGCAGGAAAAGAGTAGCTTTATTATTAAAGAGCTCTTCAATTATTATAATTATATGGATATATGCTGTTTTTACAGGTTTGCAACCCAGTATATTGAGGGCATCAATAATGTTAAGCTGTCTAGAAATCTCTAAGATTACCGCACGGGTTAATCATAGTTTGAATAGTTTATCTTTTGCTTCTGTTTTGATATTTATTGGAGATCCCCTTGCAATTTTTTCAATAGGATTCAAACTTTCATTCGCAGCTACTTTGTCAATTATAATTTTTCACCCTGTAATATATAAATTGTTTACTCCAAAAAATAAAGCCGAAAAATATATCTGGAGTTCTCTCTCTCTTTCTCTCTGCTGCCAATTCGGGACACTCCCGCTTACTTTGTATTACTTCGGAAGTTTTCCAACCTATTTTATGCTGGCAAATCTGCTTACAATACCACTAAGCGCACTAACTATTATTTCTGTTCTGGCGACTATTCTATTTCAAAACACATTTATGTCCGAAATTACAGTTTATGCTCTTGATTTTTTCAGCACAAGTTTGGTTTGGGTAGTCAGCACAATTGAGACCCTGCCCTATTCTTCATTGAATATTAAATAGTTGTAGCAATCAAAACTACTGACACAATTGCAACTGCGACACCTATCCACTGTCTCAACGAAAAACGTTCTTTAAAAAACACCACTCCTGCAAGTGCAGTAAGCATCACTACAGATGCATTGTGAACCGGAAATACTACAGAGCCTCCCATTAAACCTACATTAACCAAAATCATTTTTGATACCAAAAAATTGAAAACTCCCATTACAGATCCCCATATCAATGGATCCCAAGTAAAGCGGACTCCTTTTAATTTTTTTGACATGTCAAAAACAATAGTAAGTACCCCAATAATAGAAGCAGTAGCAAAAATACCCGTCAAGAAAAGTTCTTGAGGATTTTCAATAGATATATATTTTTTATTTACAATCTCCATTGATGTATCTATCAATCCTGAAACAATAAAAACAGAAAGAGGAAGATATAGAGACTTAATGTTTACTTTTTCATTATTACCCTTGAATAGAACTAAAGCAAAAGAGATCAGAGCCAGCACTATTCCAATAATTTTCACAACAAGCCATTCGTTTTGTCCCAAGTATAATATTCCTACCATTACAGGAATTACAACGGCCATTTTATTCAATGCCGTAGTAATGCCAATACCTGCCTTTACAGTAGAGAAAGACATTAAAACAAATGAGAAGATAAAAAGAAATCCTACCCACAAAGATGAGAAAAACAGCTCTTTTGACATACCCAATATTGAAACAAATGGAGACTCTCCATAAGATATTGAGGTTAATATAAGCGCAACAATATAGTTAATCGTTATTGCCTGATACTTATTAATGTTTTTAGAGTTAACTATTTTTAGGGAGAGGAACATCCCTATTGCAAATAGAATATGAATTATTAAATAGAAAGCATTCATTATTGTTTAATTCAAAATAATTCTGCTAAGATAAACTTTAAATTATTTACTTTTGTGTCCGTCATTTCAAATTCAATTTTTATGGGCGGACTTTTCGGAGTAGTATCTAAAGAAAGGTGCATTACAGATCTTTTCTATGGAACGGATTATCACTCTCACCTCGGTACAAGACGAGGTGGTATTGCTACAAGAAACAGAGAGGGGCATTTTTCCAGATCAATTCACAACTTGGAGAATTCTCATTTCCGCAATAAATTTGAAGATGAACTTGGGAAATTTGACGGAAATGCGGGTATAGGTGTTATAAGCGATACAGACCCTCAGCCTATGATTCTTAATTCCCATCTTGGGAAATTTGCAGTTGCAACTGTCGGAAAAATCATAAATATTGATGAGTTAGAATCCGATCTTATAGTTAAAGGGAAAAATTTCACAGAACTAAGCTCAGGTAAAACAAATCCTACTGAACTCACATCTGTTCTGATAACAGAGGGCTCAAACTTTACAGATGGAATCAAGTATGCTCAAGAGAGAATAAATGGCTCATCATCTCTGCTTGTATTGTGTTCGGATGGTATAATTGCTTCCAGAGACAAATACGGTAGAACTCCTCTTATTATTGGCAAAAAAGAAGGTGCATTTTCTATTGCTTCAGAAACCTGTGCATTTCTAAATTTAGGGTATGAAGATGAGTACTATTTGGGTCCGGGAGAAATTGTACTTATTACAGAAGATGGCTACATCCAGCTCTCTCCTCCAGGGAAAAAAATGCAGATATGCTCATTTTTATGGGTCTATTACGGATATCCTACCAGCTCATATGAAAAAATCAATGTTGACGATGTAAGATATTCATTGGGTTATCTTTTAGGCAGAAAGGACACTACAGACCTTGATATATCTTCTGCCATACCCGATTCTGGCACCTGCATGGCTATAGGATTTGCCAGCGGGAAAGGAGTCCCTTACAGATGCGCAATGGTGAAATATACTCCTACCTGGCCTAGGAGTTTTATGCCTTCTGACCAAAGTATAAGAAAGCTCGTAGCCAAGATGAAGCTTATCCCTAACAAGAGTCTTCTTAGAGAGAAAAAAATTGCCTTCTGTGATGACTCAATAGTCAGAGGGACTCAGTTGGGGGATAACGCCAGGACACTTATTGATTATGGCGCAAGCGAGGTTCACATTAGAATAAGCTGCCCTCCGCTGGTTTATCCATGTCCATTCCTCAATTTTTCTGCATCAAGATCTCCTTTGGAGTTAATCACCAGAAGATTTATTCAGCAGAAGGAGGGTTCTCATGACATGAATCTTCACAAATATTCTGACAACACAACTGAAGAGCACAGAGAAATGGTTGAATACATAAAAAAGGAACTAAAACTATCTAGTTTACAATTTAATACTATTGAGGATCTTATTAAATCAATCGGCTTGAGTAAATCTTCAATTTGCACGCACTGTTTTGATGGATCAAGCTACGGATTTTAGAGGCAGAAATATTGTAAAATTTTGGTATTTAAGATTTTTAATTATCTTTGTTATGTATAATTAAATTTCTTAACCTTATTCACTTCGGTTCTTATGAACATCTTTGTTTCAAGTTTGAGTTTCCGCGCTAAAAAAGAGGATTTAGCCGAACTCTTCGCACCATATGGCGAAGTAACATCCGCCAGAATCATCTTCAACCGCGAAACTCGTCGCTCTAAAGGCTACGGATTCGTAGAAATGCCTAATGAGTCAGAGGGCAATGCGGCAATAGCTGCACTGAACGGCTCTGAGCATATGGGTCGTACCATTAATGTTGCTGTAGCAAATGATAGGCCACCCAGAGAAGAGTAGAACATATTAAAATTTAAAAGAGGCCGACTTAAAAATCAATAAGTCGGCCTCTTTTTATTTACTACTTAATTTTACTGAACTAATTTCATCTCTTCAATAAGATGTCCGGCGCCTGCAACCTTATCAATAATAAACAGGACATACCTTATATCCAATGAAATATTTCTGCATATCTCTGGATCATAAACTATATCAGACATAGTTCCTTCCCAGACTCTGTCAAAATTAATCCCTATCAGATTGCCGTCAGCGTTAAGTACCGGGCTACCTGAGTTCCCTCCGGATGTATGATTTGAAGCTACAAAGCATACCGGTATTGTGCCATTAACCGCCCATCTTCCATAATCCTTACTTTTATAGACATCCCTTAATTTCTGAGGAATATCGTAGTCATAAATTTCCGGGTTGTCTTTCTCCATAATCCCCTCCAAAGTTGAATAATGCTTATAATACACCGCATCTGACGGGGAATAGCCCTTAACCTTTCCGTACGTTATTCTAAGTGTTGAGTTTGCATCAGGATAGAAACTTCGTGTTTTATTAAACTCCATCTGTCCTTTCATGT
>JAVEXI010000088.1:0-4731 GCA_034004165.1 Gudongella sp.
AGCCATCACATAATCCTCCTTCGTCAGTTATGAATTCATTTTATCACATTTAAAAATAAAAGGCATCCTTAAAGGATGCCAAGATTTCCAATATGTTTAGTTTATGACTCTGACGGCGGTTACATATCTTGAGAAGTACCATCCAGATTCAATGGTATCTATTCTGATAAGACCTCTGTTAGAGGATGCGTGTATCATGTTGCCATCGCCAATATAAAGCCCTACATGCGAAATTCTGCTGCCAGTAGTATTAAAGAACACGAGATCTCCAGGTCTCAACTCAGATTTCTCTATCTTCGTACCACCACCAGGTTGTAGATATGAACTTCTTGGAAGTGTTATTCCAAGGTAATTTTTATATACATAATAAGTAAAGCCTGAGCAGTCAAATGAGTTTGGTCCTGCTGATGCATACACATATGGTTTTCCCATTTGTGCATATGCACCCTTTAACAATGCCGTAATAGCTTTTGATGCGCTCTTGTCAGCAGATCTTGTAACCTCGTCCATACTCTTATAGAGAGTTACAGATGCCTTGTCCACCGTGTACAGTTCTCCCTGACCGTCAATCAGCGTGTATTTTCCATCTGAATACCCAAGGATTCCAACGGTTTCACCTTTTATCATTACCATAAAGGTATTCTCATTTCTCACGGTTGTAGACACGTTTGCCACGCCGTAGGAAATGCTGTTAATCGTATTTCTATCAGCTTTGTCCAGTGGAATATATCCAATTTGGAAATCTGAAACAGTTATAAACCTGCCATACTTCTCGTCAAACTGAACAAGAATAAGCTCTTCACCAGGAACGATTTGCCTTAAAACTGAGCCATTTTTACCTGTAGATGTCAATATTGGTGTCAGCTCTTTTACTGTAAACCTATCCCCTTTTCTTGTCGTGCGAATCATTACATTCTTCGGCACTTCAAAATATGTACCATCTTTATTTATGTGATATGACTCCGGTCCCTCTTTTACAACCTCTACTTCTTCTCCGTCCTTAAACTGTACTGGTACTTCCTCTTTTGCCAGAACAGTAAAGTCCTGCACGAATATCCCTGAGTCTTTAAATCCTACTACCATAAGTATCATCAGCAGTACAAGCTTCAGTAAATGTCCGTGTTTTTTATTATGCAATATAAACACTCCTCTCCTCGATTTGCTTGCATGTGGTTATTATATATCATGAGCGGGTATAAAACAACAAATAATTACAAAGTGGTTACAAATAAAAGAAAGCTCCGGGTAATAACCCCGGAGTTTTCACGTTTGAGTAAGTCTATAAGCCGTGTTCTGTTTATATGGTCATCTATCTAGGCGCATCGTTGCCGATGAGCTCATGCGACCTACCTTTGGAGCGGCAGCGAGCAACCACCTTTTTTGCTCCGTTTTGGTCTTGCTCCAGATGGGGTTTACAGAGCCACTTAGTCGCCTAAGCGCTGGTGAGCTCTTACCTCACCTTTCCATCCTTACCCATTGGGCGGTCTATTTCTGTTGCACTATCCTTAGGGTTGCCCCCACTGGACGTTATCCAGCATCCTGCTCTGCGGAGCACGGACTTTCCTCATGTCGTAGACATGCGACCAAACAACTTACTCTGTATGTATTATATCACATTACGAGTCTTTCGTTAAATATTTTCTATTTGCAGATGATTGCTGAGACTAATATTCCTCAAAATGAAATGAAGATTTATCATAAACGTAAGTGTTGAGTTCATCTCCAAAATATTTAATCAGTCTGTCCTCAATGACATTTAAGACTGGTTTTTCTGTGTAATAATGCGTTGCATCTACAAGTACCAATCCTCCCTCCACTGCCATCTGCCCTTCGTGATATTTTACATCTCCAGTAATATATGCATCAGCGCCTGCCTGAATTGCATCCATTATAAAGTCACCACCAGCTCCTCCACATACTGCAACTATTTGAATTTCAGTATCAGTATTTCCGTAGACTCTAATAGTTTCAGTACCAAGTTTTTCTCTTATGGATGAAGTCAGATCTTTTACAGACAGTTTGTTTTCTATCTTACCAATTCTGCCGTAGCCAAAACCATCTTCTTCAGCAAGCACCAAAACTTCGGTTTCCACTAGACCCAAAGTGTTTGCAAGTGCGTCACTTACTCCGCCAGGTGCAACATCCAGATTTGTATGTGCTGAGTATACGTTTAAGTCATTTTTGATTATAAATGACAGTAAATTTCCTTGTGCAGATCCTTCTGAGACAGACCTAATCGGCCTGAATATTACAGGGTGATGTGAGATAATTGTATTAGCACCGTTTTCTACAGCAAACTTTGCTGTCTCTTCGGTTACATCGAGAGCAATTACGACACCGGTAACATCTCTTTCTAATGAGCCAGCCATAAGACCCACGTTATCCCAATCATCAGCAAGGTGTGAACCTGCCCATTTTTCCATGAAGTTTACAACATCTCTTACCTTCACTCTTGTAACACCTCCCTGTACTCTTTTAACAGAGTCTCTATCTCCTTGTATCTGTTTACACTCTTTTCTGTTGTCTGCCCCTTAAGTCCAATTTTTATCGCCTCTAAAGTAGCTATCTTCCATTGGACAAACTCTTCCCATAAGGGTTCTCTTTTTTCCATTAGTATAGGTCCAAGTTCCAGTTCTACATCAGTTCTAGGAATATCCAGTCCGTTTTCTGCCAGGATTATCTCGTAATATTTACCATCTTCTCTTACAAGATTTTCATCCTTTATTTTAAATCCATTATTTAGAAGATACTCACGTAATTCTTTCGCTCCAACCATGGGTTGTAAAATGAAATTTAAATAGGTTTCTGCTTTGCTTCTTTCCTTATCCAGAATCTCAGCGATCAAAACACCACCCATCCCAGCAATGACCACTGTGTCAACTTCATATGGTTTTATAGGTTCAAGTCCATTTCCCAACCTGGTTTGGATTGTGTCACTTAGGTTTTCATCCTCAACGTAGCTCCTGGTTTTATTTAGAGAGCCCTCGCTGATATCTGTAGCTATGACCAGTTTAGAAATCTCATTGTCCATTAGGTGCTTTGGTATATATCCGTGGTCAGTTCCAATATCTGCAACTATTGAGTTCGTTGGAACATAATCTGCAACCTTTTGGAGTCTTTTAGTAAGCCGCAATTTAGTACCTCCTAAAATCAGTAAAGATTCGCTAAGCGAATCTCTGACTGACTAAGTTTTTATTTTATTCAAGGAAATCCTTTAATTTTTTACTTCTGCTTGGGTGTCTCAGCTTACGCAGAGCTTTAGCTTCAATTTGACGAATACGCTCTCTGGTTACTTCAAATTCTTTGCCGACTTCCTCAAGAGTTCTCGCCCTTCCATCGTCAAGCCCAAAGCGAAGCTTAAGCACTTTTTGTTCTCTAGGTGTAAGGCTGTCCAGTACATCTATGAGCTGTTCTCTAAGCATAGTAAATGTTGCTGCCTCTGCTGGGGCCAGAACGTCTTCATCGGGTATGAAATCCCCAAGGTGACTATCTTCCTCTTCTCCGATTGGAGTCTCCAGGCTTACAGGTTCCTGAGCAATCTTCATTATCTCGCGTACTCGCTCTACATCAAGACTCATTTCATTACCTATTTCTTCAGGTGTTGGATCTCTTCCCAACTCCTGAACCAATTGTCTTTGTACCCTGACCAGTTTATTTATGGTTTCTACCATGTGAACAGGTATTCTTATGGTCCTCGCCTGGTCTGCAATCGCTCTGGTTATTGCCTGTCTAATCCACCAGGTTGCATAGGTGCTGAACTTAAAACCTTTTCTATATTCAAATTTTTCAACAGCCTTCATAAGCCCCAGGTTACCTTCTTGAATCAGGTCTAGGAAAAGCATACCCCGGCCTACATACCTCTTAGCAATACTAACTACAAGTCTTAGGTTGGCTTCTGCAAGCTTCTTTTTGGCAATTTCGTCTCCATCTTCCATCTGCTTGGCTAATTGAATTTCTTCCTCGCTGGTAAGAAGCGGAATCTTACCTATCTCTTTAAGATACATTCTAACTGGGTCGTCAACACTTATTCCTTTTGGAACAGTAAGGTCTTCTTTAACTTCTTCCTCGTCTTCGTCATCCTCTGTCTTAGTATCTATATCAGAATCCAGGTCTTCATCATCTGAGTCATCCTGAATCAGTATTTCTTCTTTATCTCCTATTATGTCAATTCCACTATCCTCAAGTTTTTGATAAATCTCATCAATTTCGTCGGGATCGAGGTCAATAGCTTCCAAGGTGTCTATTATTTCCTTGTAAGTTAGCATTCCACTCTTTTTGCCTTTTGCCAGAAGCTTCTTTTCAGCAGCCTGTCTGTTATTCAGATTTTTTTCTGCATCCTTTAATATATCTTCCAAATTTATATCCTCCCTAATCAACTAATGAGATGTATTCTCTCTATTATCTCAGTCAGCTCCTCCATAAGGCGCTTTATTTCCTGTACAGATCCTGTTTTCTCTAATTCCTTTATTTTTTCTGTAATTTCTCTTTTTTTGCTCTCAAGCTGGTCTGTTTTAATGGTTCTTATTAAATCTTCAGTTATGACTTCAATATTAGAAGACGTATACTGAGGTTTTGCTGATAGTAAAGCTGCTAATCTATCACTATCCTTTTCATCGAATTCCAGTTCTGTAAGTATCCGGTCGATATCAAGTATATCTTTACTCTTATACTCCTGTGCTATGAGTCTTAAACAAAATCTGCAATCAGGATCTTCAAAATCTGAGTCACTCA
>JAVEXI010000089.1:0-4646 GCA_034004165.1 Gudongella sp.
TTTTACAAAAATTCAGTCAATTCATTTTATATGGAATAATTGAATCTTCATATTTTATTTTGACTACAATCATGATTTTTGGAATAATAGCGATCTTTGAAAAACGTCTCTATCAAATATTATTATTCTTTCTAATTTTCTCAATACTTCCAAGAGAAGGAAAATGGTTATCATCGCTTCCAACCTCATTAATATTGGGGATTGGCACCCAATATTTGTTCTCTCTTATTCAAAATTTTTCAGACCTTACAAAAAAATTCAGTTTCACATTGTTAAGTTTTTGGATAATAATGGCATTGGTAACCGGCGTATTCGATGAACATTATCTTATCTTGACAGAAACTGACATACATTTGTCAGAAGATGCAAAGGTTGGAATGAATTGGGTTAGAACCAATTTACCTCAAAATAGTTATTTTATTGTTTTATCATCTCCAAATCTCATTGAATGGTTTCCGCATATCACGAGGAGAACAGTTCTGAATGTTGAATATGGAGCAGAGTGGGATTTAGAAGATTTAAGAAAAATAAAAGCATTTAAAAATGACACTCTAGAATGTGAAACATTCAATTGTTATAAATCTGCTTCAGAGAGAATTTTTAAGAAATATAGTATTTACTATGTTGTAGAAAATAAAAATTTTGAAGTAGCTCCAATGTATAAAAACGGTGAATTTCGAATTTATTCCTCAAATTAATATTTATTCACTTAACTTTCACTCTTCCAGCCAATAAAATAAGTTACTTATTATCGGTGCTGCTGCTGTACCGCGGTCCGAATAAAAACCAATATAGTCAGGAGTAATAAAATCAGTCCTTCGATTTGTTCTGATAATTATCACCTTTATCACCAAATCGCCCATTTTTTGTTTAAATATTTCATTACGTTAAGTCTTTCATTATCAGAATGATAATCGCTAAAAATTATAACTTCCATAATATATCCAGTATATCTGTTTCCAGATCCTTCTCCCAAAGATATTGTCTTTGATCTTGCTGTGTTGCCGCCACTGTTATTTTTACTTCCTTGACTTATAGTATTAATCCATGCATAAATATTTGTTGTACTTGCTAAAAATGATAATAAATATGTATTTCCATTGATGAGTGCTGAGCCTGCAATATCTGAGTTTCCAAGTACATATCTAAATGTAGTCACAGAATTTTCAGATTGGATATTAATTCCACTATTTTTATCATCTTGTACCAGTATGATTGGGTAAGTAACATCTACAGATATCCTTTGTGTAACAATGTAGACAGAAACTGTAGATAATGAAAAAGCAGGTGTTGTTAATTTTACGCCATTGGCTGAACCAAATTTTACGGCTGGGAATCCATTTTTAATTCCTGTCTTATATAGTGGTTTGTATGTATTATTAGCTTGGACAGCATGACGAGAATATCCAGACAAATCATCCCATTGTGAGACTTTGTCGTTATCTGAGAGTCCTGTAATTTTTGCAGCCTCTCACCACAAGTGCAGGTTAGGTAGAGTTGCAGGAGTAAATCCGAAGATATTTTCGTTTACAAGACCCGGATATCTTGTCCGTCCTCTCAATGAATGGTTCATCAGCTTATCCTGTTAACAAATCCATAGATTACAATAACATCAGCAGTTTCAGCAAATGCTTTGACTACTTTTGAATTAGTCAGAACAAATCCAGGCACTATAAGTTGAAGTCCGCTTTTTCCGGGAATTGTGCAAGAAATGCTATTGTCTGGAGCATCTGTGCCTCCCCATTCGAGTGTTACTTCAACATCGGGACTATCTGTATTAGTGGCATAAATCCAAATTTCATCTTTCGATGTGACATGGGCTGTATGAATAGTAGTTCCGGGACTTCCGTCTTCTGCAACCACAATACCTTTTCCATCAACTGAGCCGCTAAAGAATAACTTTGTAAATGTTGCCATCATTCCTCCTAACTGAACACCTGAACTTCCAATATATCTGCTCCCCCGCTACCACCTCCACCTTCGCCGACAATAAATTTACTGTTAACGTCATCCCAAACCAGAACATTGCCATCCACAATACCGGTCAGGTCAACATCATCCAGACTTCCTATACTGGTAGGATTTACGATCATAGCAACAATAAACGATAGACTCTCTGCTCCTGATGCAACCTGATCTATATCTACAGTAAGAACGTCTCCAGCGGTAAGGTCGGTAACGTCTGGAGCACCTATTGCTACTCCATCTGCATCGTCGTAAGCTAATTCTGGTCTGTTTGCTTGTGTTGTGAATATTGTTGTACCATTCAGATTTACATCAACAATCGTAGAGCTTGCTGATCCCTGTTCTTTACAGTGAATCATCACAGCTTCAATAGTAGAATCTCTCGGAACAATATATGTACCACCTACATCAGTTTCAACAACGAGAGCACCATCAATAAATTCTAACCAATCTCCTGATGTTCCTCCGCCTCCTCCATCAGTAGCCGCACTCCCAAAATCTAAACTGACAACACCACTACCATCGTCAGTTAATGACCCATTTGTAACTTTGATTTTTATGACATCAGCTACGCTTGGTGTCCCATCTGCTTCTTCTACTGTAAGGGAAGCACCAGTAGGAATAGCACCTCCGTCTTTAATCGTCTTTCCATCAACACCATCAAATACAGCCAGGTGACCATCTGTAGATGATGCTGGGCCTACTACATCACCACTACCAGCACCAACACCAGGTTTTATCTTCGTGTTAGCTAAATCGTAAACCAGAGCATCTCCATCAGAAATGCCTGTCAGATCAACTGTAATTCCATCAATCTTTGTTGCATCATGAACAAGAGCTTGATTTTCAATCCTATGTGTTGCTGGTACTGTATAGATTTCTATTTCATTTATTCTACATCCGTGGCTAACCCTCCCAAAAGTCATCCTGTAATACCGATAAGCTGTTCTCGGTTCTGCAAAGGTTCTGGTGTAGACACCCTCTGCTACGGGTTGGTAATGATCCATTTCTATTTCTTCCCCTAGAAATTCTCCCGTATCAGACCCGTAGATATAGATATCATCCGGCCAGTCAGCCCACATCCAATCACCTGCGTTAGCAGTAATTACTATCTTGCTAACGTAAGCTGAGTATGGAAAATTGAATTTCAGCCAGTTTACTGCCGCACTACTCACCCACTGATTCGTCTTATTTCCATCAAATAAATTAGTCGTATCTACCGAACCTGATTTGGTTAAATAAGCAGGATTGAATAATGCTTCGGCTCCACCAGAGTTATATATCAGGGAATCACCATCTTGTGGATTGAGAAGATTCACTTCAATTCCACCTATCTTCACAGCATCATGTTCAGATTTCTCGTCAGTGTCACCAGCAATTAGACTTGTTGTTCCAGCATCATATTTAATAAACTGACCGTTTGCAATTCCAGTAAGATCAACCGTAATCCCATCAATCTTTACAGCATCGTGGTCTAAGTCTGTTATATCTGCTTCAACATGTGTGTGAGCAGCAGGTGTTGCTGTGTCAGGGTATTTCTGTAAAAACCTCAAATCTACGATATCGGTATTTGTTCTTGCTTCCTGAATAACGGTTTGTCCATAATAAAGCCTGACAGCTCCCAATATATACCGTGTGTTTTCTGGTGGCGCCGGAATGTCTCCCACAACAAGATCAGCGATATCCACCTCATCACCAGCAGTTACAGCTATCAAACCATCATTGTCGATAGTAATCAATGCCATCAGGCATTTGCCATTAGTTGTAGGAATATAACTTGTTAAATCAGTTTCCGTCACTCCACCAAAAACAACCCAGGCAGACCCATTCCAAATCACCTGATTATGCACCTTGATTTTCATCCCAACTGGTGTAATTCGTAAAGGCATAATTTGTCTTGTCTCAACAAATAACGGGTCTTGACCGCCCGCCGGATACATCCAGCGATACCTAGACGCAGGAGCATAACCAATGCCTTGCCCAACAAACCCCACAGATTCAGAGGACATAACCTGAATACTTAAAATTTGAAATTTAGTAGGATTGGTAGGATCATATCCGCATATTACAGGAAGATCATAGGTTACAGATACTCGATTATTGAAAACCTCTGCTATCCCCGATCCAGCTAGTCTGACATAGACATAATTATCTCGGTTAGGTACTAGTACATTCCCTCGACCATCTCCTAATGTTCCTGTAATTGTATAGGGAACAGTCTGTTTTTTGTCCATTCTAGATTTGAATTGTCTGCGGATGTTACTCATTCTACCCTCGGGCAAACGTTCCAAATATTAATTTGGTCGATGATTATGCGATAATCCCCAGCCTTTTTAATATAAATTTGATGAAGAAGAACTTCGGTCAAGAAATATCCTTCTGGCCCGCTTGCAGCTCCGTCAGCACGTGCCGACAACTGCAACTTTCGATTATCAGACACTCCAATCATAAAACTGTGTTCTTGAGAAATAATTGGGCCTGTAGGTGCATAGATGTTGGAAAAGCTTTCTAACCATTGTCTGTAATTACCCGTTGTTAGATCGTCCCACCAACCGCTCATCTCATTGAAATACACCAAGCCACCCCCTGATAGTCTTGTCAATCTAAAATGGGCAAATTGTTTTATTATAAAAGTTTGTGCACTCACGGACGAGTATGGCAAGAAATTAAACCAGGAACTT
>JAVEXI010000029.1:0-22394 GCA_034004165.1 Gudongella sp.
GGACTATGAAATTTCAAGAGGCGGATGGCTGACTGACTTTATGGACCCAATGGGAATGCTAGCAATATTTACAACTGACAACGCATACAATGACCCGAATTACAGCAATACTGAATTCGACGAGCTGCTTTCATCAGCTGCTAAGACAAGAGGTAAAGAGCACTTTGACGCACTTTATCAAGCTCAGGAAATCCTTATGAGCGAACTTCCTGTAATCAACGTTTATCACTATACTGACGTTGTTATGGCATCTGACAAGCTGCAAGGATGGGATAGATCAGTTCTTGGAACTCTTGATTTCTCATCAGCTTATATTGTAGACTAATTTAAGCCTTTATGAAACGCAGTCCGAAAGGGCTGCGTTTCTTCTGGCAGTTGCTTTAAGGGACTTATAGTCCTGGAAGGGAATGATTTTATGAGGAATAAAAAAACGATTACGATTGTATTAGTCGTCTTAGTTGCTGTAGCAATGATTTTACCAATGTTTATAAATGCATTTTATTAAACCGGATAGCTTCCGGTTTTTTGTTTGCTCAAAATAAGATGGGTATATAAGAGTTGAGAATAACATTCTGGAGGGATAATTATGATTGATAAATATCGATTAAAACCCGAGGAGTTAACAAGCCCATGTAAAATTGAAGAACTCAAATTCGATACTACAGGTGATGTAAAACCTCTAAAAGCCATAATTGGACAGGAAAGAGGGACTGATGCACTGCGATTTGGACTGAAGATGCAAAAGAAAGGTTATAACATCTACGTTTCCGGACTTAGTGGAACAGGGAGGAGTAGTTTTACCTATTCGCTTGCAGAAGCTTTTGCAAAGGAACAGCCTGTGCCAAAAGACTGGGTTTACGTATACAATTTCGACAGGAAAGAGTCTCCAAAAGCACTGTGTTTTGCAACGGGAAACGGCAAAAAGTTTAAACAGGAGTTAGAAAACCTGATTGAGTCGTTCAAAAAAACTATACCCGAAACATTTTCAGGGATAGAGTATGAAAACAGAAAGAACAATATCTTTAAGATTACCAATCAAAAGAAGAGCGACGTGCTGAAGAGACTTAATGAAAAGTCAAAGGAATACGGCTTTGTGTATACGCCCAGCGATCAGGGTTTGATTTCAATACCCTTGAAGGACGGAAAGCCAATCAACGAGCAGGAATACGCAACTCTTGCCCTAGATGAGCGGGAAAAGATGATGGAAAGCTATGAAGAGCTGAGGATTGCTACAGTTGAAGAGTTCAATGACCTTAGAATTCTCGACGAGGAGATGGATACAAATTTAAGCAAACTTGATGAGACAATTGCTCTGGAAATAATCAGCTACGACATTAAAAAACTTATGGATAAGTTTGGAGATAGCCCAGCAACTGCAATTTACCTCAATGAACTTGAGAAAGACATCGTGACAAATATTGGAAAATTCAAAGGAAAGAGCGTGCCAAAGAATTTCACTTTGTTTGATATGCAGATGCCAGCATCTGATGAAAACTTCTTTTTGAGATATAATGTAAACCTCTTTATAGACAACAGCCAGTTGGAGCACGCTCCTATCATCAATGAGTCCAATCCCGTCTATAATAATTTAATGGGGAGCATAGAGTACAGGAGTAGCATGGGAGTCCTAGTAACCGACTTTACCCAGATCAAACCAGGTTCCCTGCACCATGCAAATGGCGGTTATATCATATTTCAGATGAGAGAGATACTGAACAACCCAATATCCTGGGAGATGCTTAAGAGATCTCTTAAAACAAATGAGATAAATATTGAAAACTATAACAGACTGATGGGGATGACCATAACAACGTCCCTAAAGCCAGAGCCAATACCATTGGATGTAAAGGTCATAATCATTGGAGATAATTACACTTATAATACGTTGTATAACTACGATGATGACTTTAGAAAGCTGTTCAAAATAATGGCGGACTTTGATGTCGAGATGGACAAAAATCCAGACAATGTAAGGAGGATGGCTGAATTTATAGCCAATCATTCAAAGGAAAGTGGAATACGACACTTCGACAAAATGGCAGTTGCCAGAGTAGTTGAATTCAGTTCAAGGCTAGCAGGCCACCAGAAGAAACTGAGCACCCAGTTTAATCAGATAATTGAGATACTCTACGAAGCCGATCTTTGGGCTGATGAGGAAGGCAGTGACCTAATATACGAAAGACACGTAATACAGGCAATTGATGGAAAAATTAAAAGGTCTAATAAGTATGAAGAAAAACTCAACGAGATGTTCCTCGAAGGAACACTGCTAATAGACATAGATGGCGAAAAGGAAGGACAGATTAACGGACTGGCAGTGATGGGGACAGGCGAGTACAGTTTTGGGAAGCCAAGTCGTATTACAGCTACTGTCTACAGAGGAGAAGAGGGAGTAATAAGCATTGAAAGAGAAGCCCGTCAAAGCGGCAGAATCCACGATAAGGGAGTTCTGATACTGAGTGGATACCTTGGACAGAGATACGCACAGAAAAAACCACTGGGGCTGACTATTGGCATAGGATTTGAGCAAAGTTACTCAATGATAGATGGTGACAGTGCATCCAGCACTGAGCTTTATGCTATACTGTCTTCCATTTCAGGAGTGCCGATTAAGCAATATATCGCAGTAACCGGATCGGTGAACCAGAAAGGTGAAATACAGCCTATTGGCGGAGTAAACGAGAAGATCGAGGGATACTTTCAGGTCTGTAAAATCAAAGGTCTTACAGGGAAACAAGGAGTCATGATTCCTAGGACCAATATGCAGAACCTCACCCTGAGGGAGGAAGTAATCGAAGCTGTTAGAAATGGAGAGTTTCACATTTACGCCATCGATACAGTTGAGGATGGCATCGAGGTTATGATGGACAGGACAATCGAAGAAATTGATGAATTGATAAATGAGAAACTCGATGCAATAGAAGAGAAAAAATAGAGGGCGACCAAAGGTCGCCCCTACGTTTGATATCGAATGATTAATAAAATGCGCATGATAATTATAATGGCGACCTGTGGTGCCATTACGTTTGATATCGAATGATTAATAAAATGCGAATATATTGCTGTTGTAGGGGCGACCTGTGGTCGCCCGTATTGTTGCTTTATTCTGTTCTTATTGCATCAATAGCTGAAAGATTCATCGCTCTTCTTGCTGGATAATAACCTGACGCTACACCAATCAACGCTGAAAATGCCAGAGCTGCAAATACTAACCAAATCGGTATAATGGAAACCTTTGATCCATAACCCATCCCTAAGAATCCACCAAAGGATGAACCAAACTTATTGATTGCATAGGATAATAGGTACGAAAAAGCAATTCCTATCATCCCTCCAAGGAGCCCGATTAAAGCTGATTCCAGAAGGAACAGTCTTTTGATGTCGACAATAGAAGCTCCAATGACCTTCATAATTCCAATTTCCTTTGTTCTCTCATAAATACTCATTACCATAGTATTGGTGATTCCGATTGCAGCTACGAGAAGGGAAATTGCTCCTATTCCACCAAGGACCATTTGTATCATTCCAGCGGTTTCCTTCATGGAATCAAGCTGGTCGTTTAGACTGTAAGCTTCGTGTCCCATGTCTTTTATGGATTGCTGAACGCCCTGAACATTCTTCATGTCGTCTACTCTTACGTTTATCTGCTGGTAATCCGTGCTGGAATCTTTTCCTGGAGTTGGCTTGACGCCTTCTGCCTTTTCTCTTTCCTTGATTAGCCTTTGAACCTCGCTAATAGGCATAAAGACACCATAGCTAAATTCCCAGTTACCGCCCTCTAGAACGCCTGCAACCTTAATCTTGTACTCCTTGTAGTTAGCTTTGTTACCCGGGTCATCCCAACCATAACTCGGGTCTAAAGTTAAGGTCATTCTATCCTTCATAAGGTCGATTTTTGGCTCTCTATAAACTCTTGCTTTTGGGTCGTAGAAATAATGTGCCATGTCACTTCCAAATACTACTGTCAGTTCATCAGAATTGCTCAGAAGTCTTCCCTCTGCTGCAACGTATCCAAAAGCTTCCATGCTGTCTGCATCAATACCTCTTATCGACATTCCAGCGATATACTTTCCATCTATGATAGTTCCATAGGTTTCAAGCGTTGGACTTACAGCTAAGACGTGAGGCAGAGCTTTGAAGCTGGTTACTGCCTTGTCGTCAAGTTTGACAGGTTCGCCTCCTGTTGAGGGGGCAGAGGGGTCTTCCCATCTCTTGTATACGTTTATAGTAGTCAAACTTCCCCACTCGGAAATCATATCCTCAAAGCCTTTGCTTAGCCCAAACCCTAGGCTAAGCATTACGATAATGGATGTTGTCCCTATTATTACTCCTAGTACTGTGAGAAATGTCCTAAGCTTTCGCCTCCACAGGTTCTTAAGTCCCATTCTCACTATATCTAGACTATTCATCTATTTCCATATCCTCAAGAGCTTTTTTAGCTTTTTTCTTTTTACGGATTACGACAAAAGCAATAGCTGCTGCAGCTATAACTGCTGCCCCAATGCCCAGAGATTTCATACTGCCAAGTCCACCTGCAGATGGTTCTTCAAAAGGTGGGAAGTCATCTGGGTAGTCTGGCATTGGCATCATATCCATAACGTTAAGGTTAAAGGGTTTTCTAATCTCCTGCATCTGACCTGTGGAGTCTTCAAATGTGAAGACGATGTCGCCGTTGAGCTCGCCTGGCTCATTAGGTATGACATACCCTTCAAAGTATTCACTGCTTCCACTGTTAAAATTGCCGACGTAGTACTGGCCATTTTCAGTTTGGAAATCACCTTCAATTTTTATCATCATGTTATATAAAGTAACCTTACCTGTATTGTAGAATTCAACAGATACAGGAGTTGATTGGCCTACATAGCTTTCAGGATAATATCCTACTTCGCCAGTCTCAAGCCTCGACTGCTGTACTACTGGAATTCCTATGAACTCCTGTGCCTGATAAGGATTCGCTGCACTGTCCTCGTATTCAAAATTAGCTGTAATTGTGTAAGTCTTTGCCTTTGCATCGGGAATTGTAAACATTGTCAATGTCTTTTCAACTCTTCCCTTAGGAGGAATACTGTCTATATAAAAAGTATTAGAGCTGTTCACTGGCGTAAATACCGAACCTGAATCAGTTTCCTCTTGCGCAGTGAGGAATATCTTAATATTTTTAACTGCTCTTGAGCTGTTTGTATTGAAAAAAGTGAGGAACATTTCAAAGTTTTGTCCAGCTTCTACCATGGATGGACTGAAGCTGTATTTTTCAATGATAAGCTTTGGAGTTGAAAGGTTGCCATCGTCATCTGGTGCGCTAACAAACACACCTACCAGCTGACTGACTGTATCTCTCATTTCTGGTGAAACATAATCATCTGTGTAATCTATGGTTAATCTTACTGGATAGTTCATTGTAGATGCATTGGGAGAAGTTATAAATGTAAATTCAAGATTTGCAACTGCTCCTGGTGCCAGAGCTTCTATTTGTGCTGTACTCAGTGACTTCGGTATAAGGCCGCTTAAGTCCTGACTTTCTGCATTTACAACAATATTTTTTGCCAGGGACTGGCCCTGGTTTCTTATCTCAAATGCTACCTTAACTTCTTTGTTCTGGCCTATGGGTCCAGAAGGATAGCTGATGTTTTGCATTACCAGTTTTGCTGCTCTGTCCACATTCGAACCTACCTGAATGTAAATTTCTTCAGACTGACCATTTATTATTTCACCTCTGTCATTTTTGTAGCTGAGGTTCAAAGTTACTGGATGTGAACCTGTTCTAAGCCCTTTTGCTGCTTTAAGCTCAAAGGCAACAGTAGATTTTTTACCTCTATTAATAGAGCCTACTTGCTTTGTTCCAAGTGCTGATCTAAGCGAAAAAGTGTCTACTGAAAGTCCACCTATGGTAGCTTTTATATCTCTTGCAGGACCGTCACCATCGTTTTCAATTTGCAATTCAAGCAAAAAGTCTTCACCAGGCATTACAACCATTGGTATTTGTCTTGCGTTTGAAACAAATAAGTCTGGAACAGTTACAGGAGCAGCGGATACTCTGACGTTGTATACTCCTTCCAGCGTAAGTTTTACGCTGACAGCGCTACCTGTAGTTGTATCTGTTTCTTCACCATCTTCTTCTTCGTCATCGTCACTTTCTGTCGGTTCTTCAGCTATGCCATAATAAGTAACTTTATAAGGAATCTGGTAAGTACCTTCACTGGTATCGCTATCAACGTCTATTGAAAAAGTAACTTTGCCAGTCTTGTCAACGTCAATCGACGATACCGTCTTCACAGCTTCGCCTCTGATAAATACATTTCCGGTTGTATCAGAAAAAACTGTTGCAACTATATTGGATGCTTTTTCATCACCAAAATTCTTCAATTCCAGAGAAATAGAAGCTCTGTCTCCAGGTTCTACTCTTACAGTGGTATTATTTGTTACTCTTAGGTCTGGTGCAGTTGCTGCCCAAGTCCCCTGTGGCAACAGTGTAAATATAAGTGCAAATATTAAAATACTGCTAAATAATCGTTTCATCTAACCTAATTCCTCCTCTGATGTTCTGACTTCTTCTATTTTCTCTATTGATCCATCCCTCAGGTGAACTACCCTGTGGGCATACCCCGATATCTCAGTGTCGTGAGTAACTATTACAAGTGTCTGGTTGTATTCCTTTGCCATTCCGGTAATTAAATCCATTACCTCAAATGTAGTCTTTGTATCCAGGTTTCCAGTAGGTTCGTCTGCAAATACAATCCTTGGATTGCTTACAAAAGCTCTGGCAATACTAACCCTTTGTTGCTGTCCGCCACTCATTTCAGACGGCTTGTGGTGCATCCTGTTACCCAGGCCAACGCCTTTAAGCATCTTGGCTGCTATTTTATCTCTACTAGACTTGGGAACTCCCTTAAAAGTGAGAACAAGGCTGACATTTTCCAGTGCAGTAAGGGTCGGAATTAGGTTGTAAGATTGAAATACAAAGCCAATATTAAGTTGCCTAAACTTGGCAAGTTGTTTTTCGTTCATCTTTTCTAAGTGCATACCATTTATTATAATTTCGCCTCTTGTTGGCTTTTCTAGACCAGCCATCATATTGAGCATGGTGCTCTTACCGGAACCTGAAGTCCCTATAAGACATATAAACTCTTTTTTTCCTATACTTAAGCTGACGTCGTTTAGCGCGATGATTTTTTCATCGCCCATTCTGTAGATTTTCCTGAGCTTCTTAAGTTCTATCAGCGCATCCAGCTTGACCACCTCACTTTCCTTACAAAATAAGTCTAACACAAGCATTTAATTTATTAGTTACAAAACGATTAAATTTGGAAACTTTGTTAAAAAAAAGCCGGTTTAAAAACCGGCTTAGATTCAGCAACTATATATTGCATCTTTTTTCAACTTTTGGAGCTCTCAATCTGTGTGCTTGAGGCATATTGGAGCCAAGAAGTGGGAGTACATAGTATTTGAATGCGTCTGTCACTCCGTTTCCTTCTTCGTTTATGAATTCATCAGGCATCGACTTTGTGTGTTTTGCCACTTCTTCAAGTTTTGTAAGCTTGTAGTCAACTGAGTAGATACCTGTTCTATGAATAGTGATGGAACCATCTACGTTGTGCCAAAGGGCATATTGTGCAGCCTTTTCGCCGACTTCTCTTGCTTCCTGCTGGTCGACGTCTGACACACAGCCGATAAATGACCTTTGCAGATAGCCAAAGGTATCACTTCTTACTCTCTTAATGCCAAGTCTTTCTTTAATCAAGTCTGAGAGAAGGTCACCCAGGGCTCCTGTGCCTGAGAGCTGCACGTTTCCATGGCTGTCCACTTCTACATCTTTTTTAAGGCTTGCGATAACTGGCTCACCGTTTTCATCTGAAATCCCTTCAGAAACTGCGATTACACATCTTCCATATTTATCGTAAACTCTCTTAACGTCCGCTAAAAACTTGTCAGCAATAAATGGTCTTTCAGGCAGATAAATCAGGTGTGGACCGTCATCAGGATACTTCTGTGCAATGGATGCAGCAGCAGTCAGGAAACCTGCATGTCTTCCCATGACAATTCCGATATAGACACCAGCCAAAGCCTTTACATCCAGGTTCACGCCTATAAAAGCCTGAGCTACAAACCTTGCTGCAGAACCGTAACCGGGGCAGTGGTCGTTTACTAACAGGTCGTTATCTATGGTCTTTGGAATGTGAATAGCTCTTAGTTCATATCCAGATTCCATAGCTTTTTCGTTTACAATCCTGACAGTATCAGCTGAATCGTTTCCGCCTATGTAGAAGAAGTACCTGATATTGTGGGCTTCTAAAACTTCGAATATCTTCTGACAATACTCGTCATCTGGTTTATCTCTGGTTGAAAGGAGTGCTGAAGACGGCGTACATGCGATTTTTTCAAGGTTGTTGGTGGTCTCCTGTGTGAGATCCAAGAAATCCTCGTTGATTATACCCCTTACGCCATTCAGAGCACCGTAAACTTTATGTACCTGTGGGAATTTTCTAGATTCTAAAACTGCTCCTACGAGAGATTGGTTTATGACTGCAGTTGGGCCTCCGCCTTGTGCAACAAGCACATTACCTTCAAGCTTCATATATATATCCTCCTTTAGAATTTATATCTTTCTTATTGTAACTATTAATTTTATGATATCAGAAAGTATGCACTTATTCAACATTGTTAAAGAGCACAGGTTAGCAGTGTAGAATTTAAATCAGGGCTATGTTATAATTAAGACAAATTAAGGATTAGGAGGTATTTACAATGGAAAAATCCATGATAAGACTTAGAATGAGCGCACATGATGCACATTACGGCGGAAATTTGGTGGATGGAGCTAAGATGCTGGCTCTGTTTGGAGACGTTGCAACTGAACTGCTAATTAGACACGATGGTGATGAGGGACTATTTGTCGCTTACGACAAAGTTGAATTTAGAGCGCCTGTTTACGCTGGTGACTATATTGAAGCTGTAGGAGAGATAACTAGTGTTGGGAATACCTCGAGAAAGATGAAATTCGAAGCGAGGAAAGTAATAGTTCCAAGACATGATATAAGCGACTCTGCATGCGACGTTCTTGAAGAACCGATAATAGTATGCGTAGCAGAAGGAACATGCGTAGTGCCGAAGGATAAAATTAGAAAGTAAACATTAATTGACAGTTGACAATGGACAATTGACAATAGACAGGAGTGAAATTACATGTGCTATGGTGAGTAAGTCGTTTTTTCGGACCGCTCGCGAAGCCGCCTGTGCCCGGCAATACAAATATCCAAAATCTTTGATTTTGTGATATTTGATTAGCTAGGTACTTGGCCAGGCATATGTCCTCAAAACGATTACTCACCAATCACCGCAGTGTTCTTTTGTTATTGAGGTTTTGTTTTAGCTTTTTAATTGTCCACAGTCAATTTAACTCAAGATCCTTCGATCGTATTTCACCTCAGGTTGGCAGAATTCTGTCATTCTGAGCGTTAGCGAAGAATCTTATCTGTTCTTTTAATCTTTTCATTGTCAACTGTCAACTGTCAATTGTCAATTCAAAAAAAGGGGGGTTTTTATATGGATAAGCTTATTATTACTGCTGCAATCAGTGGAGCGGAGGTCACTAAGGAGAACAATCCCAACGTTCCATATACTATAGAGGAAATCGGCAGAGAGGCTGAGTCTGCATACAAAGCGGGCGCAAGCATCATTCACCTGCACGTAAGGGAGGACGACGGTACTCCAACTCAAAGCAAGGAGAGGTTTAAACTCGCTATTGATGAAATAAAGAGAAGGTGTCCAGATGTAATAATCCAACCATCTACTGGTGGTGCTGTAGGAATGACTGATGAAGAGAGACTTCAGCCTACGGAGTTATTCCCAGAAATGGCTACATTGGACTGTGGTACACTGAATTTTGGTGGAGATGAAATCTTCGTAAACACTGAAAATACCATTAAAAACTTTGGAAAGATAATGATAGAAAGAGATATTAAACCTGAGATTGAAGTATTTGACAAGGGCATGATTGACTATGCTCTAAGTTTCCATAAGCAGGGCTTTATTAAAGCTCCTATGCACTTCGATTTTGTTCTTGGAGTTCAAATGGCAGCTACTGCCAGAGACCTTGCATTTATGGTCGACAGCATCCCACCGGGATCTACATGGACTGCTGCCGGTATGGGCAGATTCCAGTTCCAAATAGCGGCTTTGACAATTGTCATGGGAGGCCATGTAAGAGTTGGATTTGAGGACAACACCTACATTGAAAAAGGTGTATTAGCAAAATCTAATGGTGAGTTGGTAGAAAAAGTTGTCAGGCTTGCAAAAGAGCTTGGCAGGGAGATTGCAACTCCGGCAGAAGCAAGAGAGATTTTAGGGTTAAAACCTCTGCAAATGTAGTCTGTGGCTGTTGACAAGCCAGTTCAACTGTAATACAATTAAATTTGATAACGCCCCGTCTCTATGGATATATCAGAAGAGACGGGGTTTTTAATAAACGGGAGGTACGACATGATCGTAAAATTGAGGGCTGGCGCATCTGACATAGAGATTCAGCAGCTCATAGACTGGATAACAGAGCTTGGGCTTTCAGTTGATTTTTCGAGGAGAGAGGATATTGCGGTTCTGGGTCTCGTCGGAGATACCTATAAAATTGACACAAGTCTGATTACTGCACTTGATATTGTAGATGAGGTAGTCAGGATACAGGAGCCATATAAAAAAGTAAATAGAAAATTTCACCCTGATGATACAATTATCACTTTGGATAATGGAACGCAGATTGGCGGCGAAAATTTTACTGTAATAGCAGGTCCCTGTTCAGTGGAGTCTGAAGCTCAGGTTATAGAAATAGCAGAAAGCATTAAGAAATCAGGAGCTAATATTTTACGAGGCGGAGCGTTTAAGCCGAGGACATCTCCTTATTCGTTCCAGGGAATGGGACTGGACGGTCTGAAGTATTTAATAAAGGCTAAGGAAGTGACAGGCCTTCCGATTATTACCGAGATTATGGAGCAGAGTCAGCTAGAGTACTTTGAAGATGTGGACATCATACAAGTTGGCGCCAGAAACATGCAAAATTACAGCTTGCTTAAGGTGCTTGGAACCATAGAAAAGCCAGTTCTTTTAAAGAGAGGACTTTCAGCAACATATGAAGAGCTTCTTATGTCTGCTGAATACGTAATGTCAGGTGGCAATTCAAAGGTAATACTATGTGAAAGAGGCATTCGTACCTTTGAAACAGGAACGAGAAATACTCTGGATGTAACAGCAGTTCCGTATCTTAAGGAAAAGACCCATCTTCCGATAATAGTCGATCCAAGTCACGCAGCAGGTACATTCAGAATGGTAAAACCACTATCTTTGGCTGCTACTGCAGCTGGTGCCAATGGTCTTATGATTGAAGTGCACAATGATCCTCAAAGAGCGTTGTCAGACGGGGAGCAGTCGCTAAAGCTATCTGTTTTTGAAGACACCATGGATGCAGTTTTTAAGATAAGAGGAATTATAAAGGAAATTAAGCTTTAATATAACTAATAATAACAGGCAGGTGTGATAATGAGGACTACCCAGGTGAAGCTTAGTAGCGAATACAATATAATTATAGGAAAAGGGGCTATTGAAGACCTTCCAATTCACTTGCCTGAGGATAAATATGAAAGAATACTTCTGCTTATGGATACTAACGTCGAAAGACTGTATGGAGAGAGAATTACCAATATACTTATCAATACAGGCAGACAAATTACGAAATATGTAATAGAAGCAGGAGAGAAATCAAAGTCTTTTCATGAGTTGGAAAGGCTTCTTAATTTTATGGTTAATAGTGGCATCACAAGATCAGATGCATTGCTGGCATTTGGTGGCGGAGTGACAGGAGACCTGGGAGGATTTGCAGCAGGTGTTTATCAGAGGGGCATAGACCTGATTCAGGTTCCTACTACGCTGCTTTCAGCTGTGGATTCTTCTGTAGGTGGAAAATCTGCTGTGAACATGGAATCAGGCAAGAATATGGCTGGAATTTTCAAGCAACCTGCTCTTGTAATCTGTGATGCATCCTTATTTAAATCTTTAGCTGATGATGAGTTTTCATCAGGAGTTGCAGAGATAATTAAGTACGCGGTTTTGTTTGACAAAGATCTCCTTGAAAGAGCTAAGATAGGGCTAAGCAAAGACGATAAAGACCTGGATGAAATTATTGAGAAGTGCGTGCAATTTAAGGCTAATATTGTATCTGAGGATGAGTTTGATAAAGGGAAAAGACATTTATTAAATCTTGGGCACACTTTTGCTCATGCAATTGAAAGAGCTTCAGGGTACTCTGTAGGCCACGGAAATGCAGTAGCCATGGGACTTGGTATAATGGCGAGAGCCTGCCTAAGAAAGGGAATTACCGATTTAAATACAGTTTGTGACATAGAAACTGCCTTAAGTGTAAATGGTCTGCCAGTCAATACATCATTTACTTCAAAAGAATTGATAAAATACGCAAAAATGGACAAAAAAAGTAATGGAAACAGTATAGATATAGTTGTGATTAAGGGTATAGAAGACTGTAAGACAAAAAGAATTGACTTTGAAGAGCTTGGAGAATTTGCAAATCTGGGAGTGATTGTTGATGATCAGAGTAAAAGGTAATAATCTGGGTGGAAAAGTAAGAGCTATTGCTTCGAAATCTTATGCACACAGAGCCATAATCGGAGCAGCGCTTGCCGATGGCAAATCCAAAATCAAGTTTTTTGAAAGCTCGGAGGATATTGAAACGACCTTAGCAGCAATTATTGCACTTGGTGCAGAGGTGAACCGTGTTGAAGACGGTGTAGAGATAACTCCAATCAGTAAAAGAGACAGTACCCCGGTAGTAGATGCCAGTGAGAGTGGTACGACACTTAGGATGATGCTCCCTGTGGCCGCAGCTCTTTACGACCAGTTTCGATTCAGAGGCAGAGGCCGACTTAGAGAAAGGCCGATAATTGAGCTTATGAATGCCATGGAACCAATGGGAGTAAGCTTTGACTCACATACTCTACCTTTTGAGTGCACTGGCAAACTTCGAAGCGGAAAATTTGTAATCCCTGGGAATATAAGTTCGCAGTACATATCAGGATTACTATTCGCAACACCATTACTGGATCAAGCTAGTGAAATTGAGCTGACTACTAAGTTGGAGTCAAAAGCATATGTCAAAATGACCCTAGAAATTCTGGAGAAGTTTGGTATATCAATTGAAACAACAGAAAGTGGATACAAAATTGAACCTCAGAAGTTTAAGCCAATTGACTATTTGGTAGAAGGAGATTGGTCAAACGCTTCGTTCTTCCTCGTTGCAGGGGCTCTTGGAAGTGAGGTAACGGTTGAAGGCTTGAATATTAATTCGATACAAGGAGACAAGGAAATACTTGAGATTCTTACCAGGGCAGGAGCGATAGTAACGACTGAAGATGGTGCTGTAACTGTCAAAAGGGGAGAACTTGTCCCATTTGATGCAGACTTATCAGAAATCCCTGATATGCTTCCTATTCTTGCGGTGGTTGCGGCTGCCGTCGAAAAGGGCGTATCAACGTTTTATAACGGGAAGCGATTAAGACTAAAGGAAAGTGACAGACTAAAGAGCACAGCCGATATGATAAGAGCTTTGGGCGGTGAACTGGAGGAAACAGAAGATGGTCTCATAATTTACGGAACCGACGGGCTGAATGGTGGGACTACAGATTCACAGGGGGACCATAGAATTGCTATGGCAGCAGCTATTGCTTCAGTTGTGTCTAGGGATGTAGTTTATATTAAAAACCATGAAGCCGTATCAAAGTCATATCCAGGGTTTTTTAAAGACTTTAGGATGCTTGGAGGAGAGGCATTTGAGTAGTATTTTTGGAAATAGAATAAGGACTACTGTATTCGGTGAATCACACGGTGAAGCTATAGGTGTAGTGGTAGAAGGGCTTCCAGCTGGTGAAAAAATCGACTTTGAAGAGCTGCAAAAATTTCTTCAGAGAAGAGCTCCTGGAAGAAATTTATACACAACACAGAGAAGAGAGGCTGACGTACCTGAGTTTCTATCAGGAGTTAAAGACAGTATTATTTTGGGAAGTCCATTAGCTGCAATAATTAGAAACAAAGGTTACAATAGTCGTGATTACAATGAGCTAAAGGATGTTCCAAGACCTTCACATGCTGACTATACAGCACATGTAAAGTACAAAGGGCATATGGATATGAGAGGTGGAGGTCCTTTTTCTGGAAGGCTTACCGCACCTTTATGTATAGCGGGTGGCATTGCGATTCAAATACTTAAAAAGCGAGGAGTTCATATAGGAGCTCACATTTTGAGGATGGGAAACATCTCTGATGCTGAGTGGGATAATGCAAGCGTAACTGCAGATGAACTCTATGCTATAAGCAATAAAGATTTTCCTGTAATCTCAGATAAAAAGTCTAATGAGATGATAGATTTAATAAACAAACTTAAAGAAGATGGTGATTCTGTAGGTGGAATAATTGAGTGCATGTCTATAGGAATACCTGCAGGTATAGGTGGGCTGGGTAGTAGCAGCGTTGAATCGTCCATTTCAAGTGCGATGTTCAGTGTACCTGGCATCAGAGGCATTGAATTTGGTGCAGGGTTTAAAGCGGCGGAAATGCACGGATCTGAGCACAACGATCAATTTGAAATAAAAGATGGACTTATAAAGACTATTACAAATAATGCAGGCGGAGTAAACGGAGGAATAACAAATGGGATGCCTTTGAGTTTTAAGGTTGCAGTTAAACCTACATCCTCAATTGCAAAACCACAGAAATCCTTCTCTCTTTCAGAACTTACAGAAAAGGAACTTCTAATCAGTGGCAGACATGATCCCTGCATTGCTGTCAGGGCTGTACCAGTGATAGAAGCAGTATGTGCTCTGGTGCTTCTAGATTTGTGGGAGGAATGACGTGGGACTTAAAGATTTACGAAAAGAAATTGACAAGATCGATGATAATATATTCAACTTATTTCAAAGGCGTATGGAGCTTGGCAGGCTTATAGCCATAGAAAAGGAAGAAGAAGATTTGCCAATATTAAATAAATCCAGAGAAGAAGAAATACTTAACAGGATGGAAGGAAAATCCTCTAAGCTAAAAAGCTATACGAGAGATCTTTTTACCATGCTGTTTTCTTTGAGCAAAGACTATCAAAAGAGCCTTACAAAGGATGAAATTGTTGGAAATATTTCTTATGGACTGCTTGGAAAGACCTTAAAACATAGCTTTTCTAAAGAAATCCATTCATTATTTGGAGATTACCCCTATCAGCTCTTTGAAAGAGATTTTGACCAGCTTGAATCACTAATTAAAGATGTTAGTATAAAGGGCCTTAATGTGACTATTCCATACAAGGAAACTGTAATGAAATACTGCGATGAGGTCACTGACAGGGCAAAAAGAATAGGATGCGTCAATACCCTTATTAAGACAGGTGGCAGGCTGATTGGAGAAAATACCGATTACGATGGATTTTCATATCTCATAGATAGTTTGAACCTGGACGTTAAGCGAAAATTTGTAGTAATACTTGGAAATGGAGCGACGTCTAGAACAGCTTCAGCAGTTTTAAGTGACAGAGGTGCATATTTTGTCAAGCTAAGCAGAAGAGAGAAGCCTTATTTTTCTGATGTAAAAAAATTTAACTTCGCAGATATCCTCGTAAATACAACTCCTGTAGGAATGTATCCCGACAACGGGAACTCACTTGTCAATCTGAATGATTTTAAGTCTCTTGAAGCAGTGATAGATGTAGTTTATAATCCACTGTCTACAAAATTAATTTCAGATGCGAAAAAGAAAAATATCCCCAGCTCGGGAGGGCTTGCTATGCTGGTAGTTCAAGCCGCAAGGTCATCAGAGCTGTTTACAGGGATAAAGATTTCAGATGAAAAAATTAAAAAAGTAATAAATAGATTACGCATGCAATCATCAAATATTGTTTTAGTAGGCATGCCTGGATCTGGTAAGACTACAATTGGGAGGGAACTGTCTAGGTTAAGTGGCAGGGAACTGATCAGTATAGACCAGGAGATAGAAAAGGAAGCTGGTTTAACGATTCCTGAAATATTTAAGATATATGGTGAAGATTACTTCAGAGATTTAGAGTCAAAACTAACTGCTGAGTTTGGGAAAAAGACTGGGATAATCATCGCAACAGGCGGAGGTGTAATAAAGAGAATGGAAAACTATTACCCTCTTGCACAGAATGGCCGTATTTATTTTGTGGAGCGAGATTTGGACAGCCTTGAAATGGAAGGTAGGCCTCTTTCTACAGACAGACAGAGAGTAAAAGAGCTGTGGGAGGAAAGAAAGGATTTTTATGCCTATTTTTCTGATGTAAAAGTTAAAAATCACGACATCGAGAAAGCAGCAGAAAAGATATGGGAGGATTTCAATGAAAATTTTAATGATTAATGGACCAAATATTAATATGCTTGGGCTTAGAGAGCCTGAGATATATGGAAGTAAAACCTATAAAGACCTGGTCGAACTAGTAGAGAAACACGCATCAGAAGTGGGCGTAGACGTTACAGCTTTTCAGTCTAATCACGAAGGTGTGATTGTTGATGAGATCCAAAACGCATTGGGCAAGTACGATGCAATAGTAATAAATCCCGCAGCCTACACCCATACGTCCATTGCCATTCTTGATGCTCTGAAATCAGTGAACATACCTGCGGTAGAGATTCATATATCAGATATCAGTGAAAGAGAAGATTTTAGGAAACTTTCATACACTGGTTTATACTGTGAAAAGAGTATAAAGGGACGAGGATTTGATGGTTATTTAGAAGCAATTGATTACTTTGTGGCTAAATTCAAATCTTAATAGTTTAATCTGCTTAATTAATCTCGTTGATTATGATATAATAGACATTAAGAGATACTGGTTTTCTTATCTGATTAAAATCCCCATAAGGAAGTGAAAAAATTGAAATTTGATCCTATGTATCACAGATATCCCTCGAAAAGGAATCTGATTTATGGGCATAGAGGCATGGTAGCAACGACGAACCCACTTGCTTCGGATGCTGGAATTAGTGTGCTTAAATCTGGAGGCAATGCTTTTGATGCAGTAATTGCTGCAGCAGCAGTTCTTACAGTTGTCGAGCCAACTAGTAATGGCATTGGCGGAGATGCATTTGCTATTCTCTGGTCGGATGGAAAGATTCACGGCATAAACGGCAGTGGAAGAACTTCAAAAAAATTGACTTCAGACTGGCTTAAAAATAATGGATTTGACAAAATACCCCAAAAAGGTGCACTTCCTGTAACAGTGCCAGGAGGAGTATCTGTATGGGCTGAGATAAATGAAAAGTTTGGAAGACTGCCATTGTCAGAGGTTCTCAAACCTGCTGTAGAAATAGCAAAAGAAGGTTTCGCAGTGCAGCCCACAGTAGCTAAAAACTGGAAAAATGCAGTTAAAGCTCATAAAACTATTGCTGATGAGAGCTTCATGAAACCTTGGTTTAATCACTTTACAATTGATGGAAGAGCCCCCAAACCTGGAGAGGTATTCAGCTCTTTAGAACAGGCTGAAACTCTTGAGCTTATTGGAGCTACAAATGGAGAAGCTTTTTACAGAGGAGTACTGGCTGAAAAAATAGCTGCATTTATAAAAGAGAATGGTGGACTTTTGGACGAGGAAGACTTAAAGGCTTTCAGAGCTGAATGGGTCGAACCAATATCGGTAAAATACAGAGGATATGACGTCTGGGAAATACCTCCAAACGGACATGGAATTAATGTGCTCATGGCACTTGGAATTCTTGAGAACCTTCCAGAGAATTTAATTGAAGATTCAGAGTCGGTTCACAGGGCTATAGAGGCGATGAAACTGGCATTTGAGGATGGAAACAGGATAATTGGAGATCCTCATTTTATTGGCGATTCATGGAGAGATGTATTAAAAGAAGATTACCTGAAAGAAAGAGCAGAGTTGATTGGCGAAAATGCCAGACTTCCTCTGGATACTGAGCCTAAACGAGGTGGTACAGTATATCTTGCAGCTGCTGATGGAGAAGGGAATATGATTTCCTTCATCCAAAGCAATTACATGGGCTTTGGATCAGGATTAGTTGTTCCAGGAACTGGAATAGCTCTTCACAACAGAGGTTGCGATTTTGTAATGGAAGATGGACATCCCAATTCACTTGCTCCAGGAAAGAGACCTTATCATACGATTATTCCTGGTTTTCTTACTAAAGATGGAAATCCTGTTGGACCATTTGGAGTTATGGGAGCTTATATGCAGCCACAGGGGCATCTTCAGGTAATGCTCAACACTATAGAGTTTGGACTCAATCCACAGGATGCGCTCGATGCTCCAAGATGGCAGTGGGTTGGAGGAAACAAAATACAGGTTGAAAAGGATTTTCCTTCTGATGTAGCAGAAGCTCTTGCAGTGAAAGGGCACCAGATAGAGGTATTGCTCGATTCAACAGTCTTTGGAAGAGGACAGATAATCTGGAAGACAGAGAATGGGGCGCTTTGCGGAGGGACAGAAAAAAGAGCAGATGGATACATTGCTACTTTGTAAGGAGTAAAGAAATTGACAATTTACGATTGACAATTGACAATTGTTTTTAATCTTTTAATTGTCAACTGTCAACTGTCAACTGTCAATTGTTTTTAATCTTTTAATTGTCAACTGTCAATTGTTTTTAATCATTTAACTGTCAACTGTCAATTGTCAACTGTCAATTGTTTTTAATCTTTTAATTGTCAACTGTCAATTGTCAACTGTCAATTATCATAAAGGGGTGGTATATTGAGTCAGGAATTGCTTGAAAAGAAGAGTCTTTTAGAGCTTAGGGAAATTGCTAAGGCTTACAATATTGAAAAGGCTTATAAGTATAAAAAAGAGGAGCTTTTAAAGCTCATTGTCGATACGCTGTCAGTTGCCGAAGCTTCAGAGGTTGCTGAGGAACCAGATGACGAGGACATCCCTGTCATCGAAACTGATGATATTTCGGATCGCGGCGCAGAAGAGATGGAGCACCTTGAAGAGGTTAATATTGCTGAAGGCATCCTCGAGATGCACACTGACGGTTATGGCTTTTTAAGGAGAGACAACTATTTGTCGGGAGAGGACGACATTTATATATCTCCGTCGCAGATAAGGAGATTTCACCTTCAGACTGGCGACAAGATTACAGGGATTACGAGACCTCCAAAATCAAATGAGAAGTTCAATGCCTTGTTGTATGTAAAGGCAGTAAACGACCTTCCACCTGCATCTGCAATAAACAGACCTGACTTTGACTATCTGACGCCAATTTATCCAACCGAGCGCCTGATTCTGGAAACAGAGCCAAGAGAGTATGCAACCAGGATGATTGATTTGGTGGCACCTATTGGGAAAGGGCAAAGAGGTATGATTGTCGCAGCGCCAAAAGCAGGCAAGACGACCCTATTAAAGATGATTGCCAATGGGATAGCACAGAATCATCCAGAGGTTGAAATAATTATTCTGCTTATCGACGAAAGACCTGAAGAAGTTACTGACATGAAGAGGTCTGTAAAAGGCGACGTGGTTTACTCTACTTTTGATGAGCTTCCAAAGAATCATACAAAAGTGGCAGAAATAGTTCTGGAGAGGGCAAAGAGACTGGTCGAACACGGGAAAGATGTTGTAATTCTATTGGACAGTATAACAAGGCTTGCCAGGGCATATAACCTCACTATCCCACCTACTGGGAGAACTCTATCGGGTGGTTTAGACCCAGGTGCGCTTCACAAACCAAAGAGATTCTTTGGAGCAGCTAGAAATCTGGAAGAAGGCGGAAGCCTGACAATACTTGCAACGGCTCTAGTTGAAACTGGAAGCCGTATGGACGATGTAATATTTGAGGAGTTCAAGGGAACTGGCAACATGGAAATCCACCTGGATAGAAAATTATCTGAAAAGAGAATTTTCCCTGCCATAGATATCTACAAGTCAGGAACCAGAAGGGAAGAACTCATTATGTCCCAGAAAGAACTTGAAACTGTATGGGCTATGAGGAAGGCTCTTGGAAGTGCAAATACTCAGGAAGTAACTGAGCTGTTGATTTCAAAATTGGTCGAGACAAAGACCAACGAAGAATTCATTACAGAAATGAGAAATAAAATATGGATATAGTTGAATAATTTGAAACTCTGTGCTATAATTTAGTGGTTATATCGAAGAGTAAACTATCATATAGATACTCTGACACAAGCGAGGTGAATGTAATGAAAGCAGATATCCATCCAGAATATAAGGAAGCAACTGTTACTTGTATATGTGGAAACACATTCAAAACTGGGTCTACAAAAGAAGAATTAAGAGTTGAGGTATGTTCAGAATGCCATCCATTTTTTACCGGCAAACAAAAGTTTGTTGAACGCGGTGGCCGTGTAGAGAAATTTAAGAAGAAATATTCTATTGATTAATTTCTTCAACAACGGGTTAGTTGCTACTGCGCTAACCCTTATTTTTTGTGAGGAAGTGAATTTATGACAAAGATAAAGACTGCCAGGGTAAGTGCAAAACATAAGACTACTATCGGTGGTCAGGCAATCATAGAAGGGGTTATGATGCGTGGCCCAGAAAAGATCGCTATAGCCGTAAGAAAGCCTGATAGTGAAATAGAGCTTAAGGTGGAACCTGTAAAGTCGCTTTCGAAGAAGAACAAATTCTTCAGCCTCCCATTCGTAAGGGGAATGATAGGCCTTATTGATGCGCTCAAAATAGGTACTAGTGCCCTATTGTATTCAGCAGAATTCTTTGAAGACGAAGAACCACCTAAGGATAAGGATGGTAATCCTAAGAAGTCGCTGACAGAGAAGCTGTTCAAAGAGAAAGCACAGGAAGTTGAAATGACGCTAGCAGTCATACTTTCACTTACGCTTACCATAGCAATATTCATGGTGCTTCCAAACATTATCACTGGGTTTACCAAAAGATGGGTTACAAATACTGTAGGTTTAAACCTGGTAGAAGGTATCGTCAGAATTCTTATATTCCTCATATACGTCATCTGGATTTCCAAACTTGAAGATATAAAAAGGGTATTTCAGTACCATGGAGCAGAGCATAAGAGCATTCACTGCTACGAAAATGAAATGCCGCTAACCGTTGAAAACGTCAAGAAATTTCCAATTCTCCATGCAAGATGCGGAACGAGCTTTCTGTTTATGGTTATGATTGTCAGTATTCTTGTGTTGTCATTTTTCGGCTGGCCTAATCCAGTTGTAAGGATTTTAACTCGAATAATGATGTTTCCGGTAATCGCTGGGATATCATACGAAATCAACAGAGCAATCGGGAGGAGTGACTCCAGACTTTGCTATGCTCTCAGTTATCCTGGGCTTATGATACAAAAGCTTGCAACAGTGAGAGAACCCGATGATTCTCAGATAGAAGTTGCAATAAAATCGCTTCTTGCTGTCATACCTGACGACAGGGAGGCAGACCTGTGGTAATCAGGGATTTGCTGGCAGAGGGAGTAAAGGCTCTCTCTGACTTAGAGTTTTCGGATTCTTCAAAAGAATCGAGGATAATACTCTGTCATTTATTGGGAAAAGATGAATCCTACCTTTATGCACATGGCGATGAAGAGATATCTGAAGAAGCAATCTCAGATTTCAGAACTATTGTAGATAGGCGCAAAAATGGCGAACCGTTGCAGTATATTCTCGGATTTCAGGAATTTATGGGCTTTGAATTTCTCGTTAAGCCAGGTGTACTGATTCCACGGGGAGATACTGAATTTCTCGTTGAAGCCATATTAAATTATGCTAAGAAAGCATTTGCAGACAATTCCTTCAGGATGCTTGACATCGGTGCAGGAAGCGGAGCAATATCTCTTTCTGTCGCTAAGCTGATGAAAAATAGCAAAATCATCGCAATTGACATATCTTCAGATGCAATAGCACTTTCAAACGAAAATAAGATTAAACTTAATATAGATAATGCAGAATTTTTACAAGGGAATTTATTTTCTGCCCTTGGAGAAGTGCATGAAAATAGCTTTGACATCATAGCTTCAAATCCACCATATATTCCCGATGAAGAAATTGAAACTCTTCAGGCGGAAGTCAGATTGCACGAACCTAAGCTGGCGCTTGCTGGAGGAAAAGACGGTCTCGATTTTTATAGAGAGATTGTAAACAAATCTCTTAAGTACCTGAAAAAAGGTGGACTGCTGATATTTGAAGTGGGTCACGATCAGGGTGAGGCGGTCGCAGTTATTATGAGAAATAATGGTTATGATAATATAGAGATAATTAATGATTTTGAGAACAGAAACCGGGTAGTTTCAGGCAGATTGTAAGGAGGGGTATATATGGGCGCCCTGATTGATTTATTTGTTTCATTTTTTAAGATAGGAGCCTTTAGCTTTGGTGGAGGCTATGCTATGCTTCCTCTGATACAG
>JAVEXI010000030.1:0-22251 GCA_034004165.1 Gudongella sp.
CAAAGAGCTTATATACCGGTGAGGATATGAGCTCTTCTTTTATTGAATTTACTGTTCCCTCAAACTGCCTTTTGTTCAAATCTTTTACAATAAAAGACATCTTATCAATTTCTTCTTTTGAATAAACTCCAAGATCTTCAAGCTCTGCAATAGCTCGCTCATATGGTCTGGATCCAAGTGATTGTGCAGATTTTAACGCCAACTCTTCTACATCAACTCTCTTTTTGGTATACTCAAAACCTTCCTCTGCAGAGTATTTTACGATTCCGTACTGGTGAGGGTATACACTGAGAGCACTGTTGACGATATCGTAAAGTTCAGGATTGTCAACATTATCTGATTTGATATCCTGAATATGTATATGTCCACTAAAGTTTACTTTTATATTTAATTCCTTGAACAGATCAGCTATTTCTTTGCTGTTATTGAGAAAAGAGCCCTGTGCATTTCTAAGACTATGTTGTAAAAGAGGATGATGCATCACTGCAATTATTTTTGCATCATTTTCTTCAGCCATTTTACCACATTCTCTTATCCATTTAATTGTTTCCTGAGTGATAAAACCATCTCCTGTTGGCATACTAAAATCATTAAAGTACTTGTTTGAATCCAGCATCAAAAGCCAGATATCTTCTGATGGTGCAGCCAAATAGCTGAGAGTCTTTTCATCCCTAGTTAAACTCTCTCCGTATCCAAAGTCATCGTATATCTCAACAAATTCTTCGTGAGTGACGTTTTCAACATTGTGTGCAGCTCCGTCGCTATATCCGTTTGCATATATGCTTAAAATATCGTGATTCCCTGGAATTACATAAACTTTAGTTCCGATTTTTTCGATTTTACTTAGCCGATTTGCAAGATGTGTTAGATTTTTCTTTTCTCCGTTAAAAGAAAGGTCCCCACTGATAATGAATATATCAGGCTTCTTGCTTCTTATATCCATCTCAAGTGCATCCATTATTTCTTCAGAATAAATCAATTGTTTGCCATCCCTGGCGACTGCATACTCTTCGTATCCTTCACTAAAATCAGTCATACTCTTGTCATAGTAGTGTATATCAGATGCGATAAACATTGATATCTCACTCCCAGACTTTATGACTGTGCTCTTTGAATGTTTTCCCAAACCAGCAATTAAAAATAAAGCAACTATGATTGCAACAATACTAAACAGTTTTTTTAAATTTTTCATTAGCATCTCCATTGATAATCATTAAAATTTTCTGATTTTCAAATTATATCACACTGCTAATCATTGTTGAATTGTTTTGCTTAAAATATTGTTTGATGCTACAATATAAAGGCTCAGCTGTTTGCTAGCGACTGTAAGATAAGAACATATAAAGGATGTGGTCAAATGAAGTTGTTGGATATCCTAGGTCCATTTTGGGAATCTGCAAAGGGCATTGTGCCATTGTCAGGTATATTAATCTTTATACAATTGGTCATTTTGCGAAAACCTATCGCAAATGCTGTAACTTTTACACTTGGTATCGTTCTAGCATCTGTCGGTCTTCACCTATTTTTATACGGTACCAGTATAAGCCTCATTCCACTTGGAGATTCTGTTGGTAGAAATCTGGTTGTAATAGACAACAAATGGTTGATTATTCTAATTGGATTTGTAATAGGTTATCTAGGAACCCTCGTAGAACCAGCGTTAAAGATATTAGCTCTTGAAGTTGAGGAGCTTTCGCAAGGAGCTATCCTGAACACAGTCCTCATCCACGGAGTCGCTGCAGGATTTGGTGGTGGTATGGCAATAGGATTATATAAAATTATGTCAAATGTTCCTTTCGTAAAAGTTATAATACCGCTATTATTGATTATTGTGATTTTATCGTTCATTACACCAGAGCCTTTTGGTGCGATAGCTATGGATGCAGCTAGTGCGACTACTGGACCAGTCAATATACCACTGAATATGGCAGTTGCTATAGGCCTTGCAAGCATTATAGAAGGAGTTGACCCTCTCTTGTCGGGGTTTGGTATTATAGGTCTAACTTCCATTGGTTCGATGATATCTGTAATGGTTCTTGGCATACTAACTAAGTTATAATTAGGAGGTAAATATTATGGACTTTAGTGAATTAGATATTAAATGTATAATTGGTATTGTAGAACGAGGGAAAGCTGATAAAGTTGTTGAAGCTGCAAAGAAAGCAGGAGCCAAAGGTGCCACAATCTTTTACGGAAGGGGTACTGGAGAAACTGAAGTTAATAAATTCTTAAAGTTGCATATTGAATCTTCAAAAGAGATAATAATTATACTTTGTGAAGAGGAAATTAAAGAAGAAATAATGAATGCGATGGTCACTGTAGGAAGATTAAAAGATCCAGGAACCGGCATAGTTTTCAGCCTGCAGGTCACAGACTTAATCGGTCTACGGCATAGAAAAGATTTTGAAGAATAGACTTAAATATTTATTATGTGAATTTGCATATATTCCATAAAAGCTGCTCCAAGTAAGTAAATTACTGTTATGGCTGCTACTATGGCAATATATGCTTTCTTTTTCATTGAGAGTATAGCTATATATTCTCTTATAAGTGCATTGGGTAAAAAATATTTTGCTGTAGGACTACCTATGCCATACATATCCAGACCAGACATTTTAGCATATATATTTGCTCTGAATACGTGATAATTACTAGTAACAAATATTGGCTGATAAGCTTTATCATTATCCATAATTTTTTTTGAATACATAAAATTCTCTAAAGTGGTACGTGACTTGTCTTCCAGCAACGCGCTTTCTTTTGGAAGTCCTTTTTCAAAGGCATAATTAGCCATTGCATATGCTTCAGATACAGTCTCATTTTCACCCTGTCCGCCTGAGAAAATTACCTTTGCAATCTTGCCAGCTTTCTCCTGAAGCCTGTAAAATTCAATAGCCTTTTCTATCCTGCTTCCAAGAAGTCTTGATACCTTATCCCCGTTTATCAGACCGCTTCCTAGAACAATTATATAATCGTTGTCTAAAGCAGGCTTATACAGACTGTTAAGAAAAGATGCAGTCAGGTAATTGTAAAATGAAAACCCAAAAAATGTTATCATTACTCCCACATAAATAATTAAGTAGTTTACTAAAGGGGATAGCATCTCATCGTTGATGTTTGAGACAATAAAGTATACTAACAGTCCTATACCTAAAAAAAGAGTAAGCATATTCTGCAGTGACTTTCTTTCTCTTTTTATTACAATTCGTGAATTTATGAATGAACCAACTATAACCGCAAATGCACCAAATGTAATTAGCAGAAAATATATTATGAATACAATAACCATTAAAATCCTTAGAAGCCTACTTTCAGTCACCACGCTACCTACTAGTATGCTAAACGAAAGCATCAGCAAAAACAAATTAAATATTACCCCATTTATCATGCTCGTTCTATTTTTTCTAAAGAACAAGAAAAATAAACCAAGCAAAAATAATGTGGTTAATAAGATTATTATGAATAACTGTTGTTCGCTCATAAGCTCGACCTCATATGGAAATAGTATCTCTCACTACATTATGAATTTAGCTAATATTTCTTTAACTGTCAATACAAAAACACCCTGATATAAACAATTGTATCAGGGTGTTTTTGTGTTTTGCCACTAATATTCATTAGTGTTAAAGTGCCTTTCTTTAATATTTTTGCTCTAACTCATTTAGGAATTTATCTAGCTCTTTCTCTTCCATATGGAAACCGTGTTTGTCTTCTGGGTAAATGCCTGTTCTAACATCATTGCCCCACTCTCTATATATCTCTGATGCCCATTTTAGAAAATATCCATAAGTTTTTGCATGAGAAGCAGGATTTGCCATTAATCCAAACAGATCTGCATCTACCATCTCGCTGCCGTCACAAGCACCACCTGCTGCTATGCTAATTACTGGTACTCGTAATTTCTTTGCAATTGCATTACTAACTTCTATCGGAGTCAATTCTATAGACATAGCCTTCATTCCAGACTCCTGATATTCGTATGCCATCCTGAATATTTGCATTGCGTCTTTTGCAGTCTTGCCAAGTCGTTTATACCCATCATGTGTACCTAATGTCTGCCACCCCGATATCGCACCAACGTGACCGTAAACAATTACATGATTATTCGCTACAAACTCCAAAGTTTCGTTATTTATTCCCATAGGGAGAATGGAATCTGCACCAGCCATATGGAATTTTGAAAAGTTGTACAATGCATCTTCTTTGGATGTAAAAGCTATTGTATCTGTGACATAGTTAATGTGAATATATGGAGCAACACTTCTGTTCTCTCCTATCCACTCCATAGAGCGTTTTAAAGCTTCTTCAGGACCAATTCTTCCTCCTGAAGGAGGTAGTCTGCAAATGTCCACTCCGGCATATTCAGCAGCCATCGTAAACATTGGACCTAGCATACTTGGACAGTGCTGAACAATATGAATGCCTTCGTCTTTAAGTCTTTGAATATAGTGTATTGTCTTTCGACCTTTTTGCCCCAACGACATTTTAGGGAACGGGCTGAACATTTTGTTAACTTCTTCGTTACTCATTAATATTCTCCTTTCAAAAACAATTGATTAACTGATATTCTAATGATTTCTGTTAATTATTTAACATATGAGAGTATATCTTCCTACTAAATGATATACCCTTCTATAACTTCCTTTTCAACATTTAATTTACCGCTTTGCTTCAATAAATAGCTAAATCTAAAAAGACACTAACAAAATTATTTATTAGTGTCTAAAGAATATTTAAGTTTTCAATATTATTCGTTTTTCACGCCAGACATCACAATAGTAATTCTCGTTCCCAAATCCACTCTGCTGACTACTTCAAAATGTGCATCATGTCTTTCTATTATCCATCTGGCTATTGAAAGCCCAAGACCAGAGCCTCCAGTTTTCCTTGCTCTCGATTCATCGGAACGGTAAAACCTGTCGAATATTTTAGAGACATCCTCAGGAGCTATCCCTATCCCACTATCCTGAACGATAATGTGTACTTTTTCGTCTACTTTTGATACTTTAAGACTTATAGTTTCTCCGTCAGGTGAATATTTAATGCTATTATCTACTAGGATACGAACTGCCTGTTTAATTAACTGTTTGTCCGCTTCAATATACGCTGGCTTTTCCATTTGAATTTTGAATGCATGATTAGGGTCAATCATTTCAGTTTCATTGACAATTCTCTCAACAATATCGCATACATCGAATACCTCTTTGTGAAGCTGAATAGTCTCATTATCTCCACGCGCTAGGAACAGAAGCTGCTCTACGAGATCTTTCATGCTCTGTGTTTCATCTTTAATAGCATCGATTGATTCCTGCATCGTCTTTTCATCTTTCTTTCCCCATCTATCTAAAAGATTTACATAGCCCTGGATTACTGATATAGGAGTCCTAAGCTCATGAGAAGCATCTGACACAAATCTAATCTGTGATTTATAAGAAGAATTAATTCTATTTAACATATCGTTGATTGCAAAAGCCAAGTCTTTTAACTCTTCCTGTGAGCTATCCAAATCTATTCCACTGTCCAACTTTTGAGCATCAATATTGCTTATGGCACCTGCAAGGTCTTTAATATCAGAATCGCTTACGGTCGTTCCCTGCGAGCGAACTTTAACATTGAGTGCTTTTGCAGTTTCAGAAAGCTCTGTAAGAGGTTTCAAAGTTTTCCTAATTATTCTGTATCCCTTTTGTATGTTCAAGATAGCTATCAGAAATTCAAATACCAAAACAATGACGATTAAGTATATTATCAGCCTTAAATCTTTCCCTAGGTCATATGAGAGCCCATAATTTTCCTCATCAATTACAAAATTAATGCTGTACTTGGCTGTACAAATCTTTTCAAAAACCGAAGTTTCATTGGCTGAAGAACCTAGTTGCATTCTTCTGGCACCTTCTTGATATTTTAGTTTAATCAGACTTTGGATGAAACTAGGTAAATTATATCCTTCGTAGTATTTATTCTTTGTAATTATGTAATTTCCAATGGAATAATTTTCGTCTTGGATGGTCGCTAAATGGGGTTCAGCTGTTTCAACAACTAACAAAGCTCCCTCTTCAGTTTTCCAAAAAATCAAAAATATAGCAATAGCAAGCATTACTATATTCAAAGCAAAAAAACCTGAAATTAGTCTTCCAAGCATTTTAAAGTTTAGTTTAGTTATTAGGGAAGTTCTAAATCTTCCACTGAAGTTTTTTGGTTGTGATTCTTCAGTTTTTTTCATCTTTTATCACATACCCCACTCCACGGACAGTTGAAATGAATTTTAACCCGAAGGGCTCCTCAATTTTCGCACGTAAATATCTTATATATACATCAACCGCATTTGTTTCTCCTGAAAAATCGTATCCCCAGATGTGTTGTAAAATAGTATCTCTGGTTAAAACAATATTCTTGTTTTCCAATAGATACTGCAGAAGATCAAATTCTCTCTTTGTCAGATCAATAAGCTCACCTTGAACAGTTACTTCACGTTTCGAAGAATCAAGAATCAAGGCTCCTTCTTCAAGTATCTCAGAACTCCTATTATCGCTGTATGTATCTCTTTTTCTCAATATAACTCTTATTCTTGCCAGTAGCTCCTCTATTGCAAATGGTTTGGTTATATAGTCGTCTGCTCCACCATCCAGTCCAGTGACCTTATCTATTACAGCATCTCTGGCTGTAAGGAGAATTACAGGCACTTTTGAAACCTTGCGGATTCTTCTTAAAACTTCAATCCCATTAATTTCTGGCAGCATAATATCAAGCAGAATAAGGTCGAAGGAATGGGCTGTTGCAATCTCCAGCCCATCTCTTCCATTAAATGCTTTTTCTACTTCATAACCTTCATATTTGAGCTCTAGCTCGACAAAACGGGCAATTTTTTCCTCATCTTCAATAATAAGGATTTTCTCCATTTTAATTACCGTCCTTCACTTCTTTCTTAAGGTTTTCTGCTGCATCTGCTACAGAATCCATTGCCTTATTAATGCTCTCTTTACCAAGATCTGGTCCTGTGAATGAGTACCTAAATCCAAAGAACAACCCAATTATAGCGAGGGGTATTGTCACCCAGAACATGAATACCATAAGTAGGACTAAAATTGTCACTGGTATTGAAATCATGTGCTCACTGCCTCGGGTAATCTCCAGTGTATTTTTGTTACCTCTCTTTATCAGGTTCCCAATCCATCTGAATATCTTACCAATTAGTTCTCCAACAGAAGTGTTGTTTGAAGTCGCTTTTTCTGTCTTTTGACTTTTCTCTTCGTATTCTGCTTTCTTCTGATCTTCTTCGGAGCTATAATAGCCTCCACCCTCTGGCTCATTGATGCGCCCAGATTTTTCTAAATTAATTATTGCTTCAAGCACATCACCATTCGCTTCTTCCAACGCCGATTTTGCCTCTTCATAAGAAATGTTTGCATACTTACGCAGTTTTTCTACTTGTTCTAGAGTAACCATTTTCAAACCTCCAATCCTTTGATATGGTTTAATTATAAGTGTGCAAACTTCAACGCCTATTTGAATAAGATTAAAATTGCATTAAAAATTAATACTTAAATATTCCAGTGACATAATTATAACATATTAACTCCTATTGTTAATAAATATGAGAGAAGTCCCGCTTCCTTTTTTGCAAAGTTACGGGACTTCTCTTAATCGTTTTCGAATACTAATATGTTATTATCGTTTTCAATCTTAAATATTTTTTCAATATCGTTATTTGCTAGTTTATTTATATCTTCCTCATATTCAATTTTAGCGCTTATACTACAGTTAGAGCTAAGTACACGTGGAACAGGCATCAACTCGCAAACAATACTTTCAGCCTTGCATTTTCTGTCAAACTTAATAGCACCTGAATGTGTGAAGAACAAAATGTAATAATGCATCTTATTTTCTTGCCTCTAAAACATAAACATCATCTTCTTCAATTATGTTGATTTTATAATCAGCGCTCTTTAAAAACCTCTCCACATTATCTCTTGCTACCTTATTGTCAACGATAATATCTGCTCCTCCAGGATTTTCAGATAATACCTTCTTTGTCATTAAGACTGGTTGCGGGCAGCTCATGCCACATGCATCTATCTTAATCATATTGTCACTCCTTTATCTTTGCTTTCAATTTTTACAGTTCTTTCAGAGTTTACATACGAGATAATCCCTAAAAATGCAAAACATATAAATGCTGCTATCTTGCCATTTAGAGTTGGTCCCTCAACACTTGATGCCAGACCGAAATTATGTACAATACCTGCACCAACCAGCATCCCCATAACTGCGACAACAGAATCTGTATTTCCTTCGCCTGATAGTATTAGCTGACGGAATGGACATCCACCTAAAAGGACTGAACCCCATCCAACTATCGCCATCCCGAGGAAATTCCAAAGTCCATCTGTGTGAGCAATAGGCTGACCTGCAAAGCCCAGCTTAAAATAGCCAAATGCAAAATTTCCTATCATAGCAGTAACAGCTATTGCAAGAAAGCCCAGTATCAAATAGTTATCTTTAAACATTATTTCATCTCTTATTCCACCTACCATACACAGTCTAGTCCTCTGTCCAAGAGCTCCAACAATAAGCCCTGCAGTTAATGAAATCAAGATCGGTGCATGAGCTGAACCTGGTCCACTCTCGCTGAAGAAAATAAATGCAGGAGAAACAACCAATAAAATCAGAAGTCCTACGTTGATAATAGGAAACAGATACCCCTCAGATTTAACCATTTTGTAGTTTCTCTTAAGGCTGAATCCTTTATTAAGGAATTGAACTCCTACAAAGATTCCAGCTGAAAACCCAGCGATGCCTACAATTGCGTTCAAATCTCCACCAGCAAGTCTAAGTATCATTCTCAAAGGACAACCTAAAAATATTAAGGCACCTATCATTACAACTATTCCCAGTAAAAATCTGATGAATGGCGAAGATCCACCTCTTGATTCAAATTCTTTGTTTTTTAAAGAAATTAGGAAAGCTCCTAATACGAGCCCAATAATTTCAGGCCTTATGTACTGAACAACGGCTGCTCTGTGCAGCCCCAGTCCACCTGCAGTATCTCTAATAAAACAAGCAATGCAAAAACCCATGTTTGCCGGGTTTCCAAAATGTACTAAAAGAACAGAAATTATACCTACAATACCTCCGGCAACAATAATATTTCGTTTTTCCGTCATTTATTTCCCTCCCATAATTTGATATTTGTCTGATTAGCACTATTTTAACAATGCCATTTTTGAAAGTAAAATAGATAATACCTATTAGTCGCAGTCCACTGATAAGAAAAACTGATACCATTGTTAAATTTTCACTTAGTATAATATAATGGTTATATGATTATTACGATTGAAAATACGATACAAGGAGCCACGATATGAACTCTATATATCTTGATAATGGAGCAACTTCTTATCCCAAAGCACCAGGTGTTGCAGAAAGTGTTTCAAACTACATAACAAACGTAGGCACAAACGTTGGTCGAGGCGCTTATGATCTATCTTATTCTGCAGAAAATGTCGTCTTTGAAACAAGAGAATTGGTTTGTAAAATATTCAATTTTGATAAACCTGAAAATGTCGTCTTCACAAAGAATGTAACTGAAAGCCTTAATGTCCTTATAAAAGGAATATTAGAACCTGGCGACCATGTAATAGTATCATCAATGGAACACAATGCAGTTATGCGCCCACTAAGTTCTCTTTTAGACAAAGTTGAACTCACCAGAGTTCAGTGTGATGAGTTTGGACAATTGGATGCAGAATTATTGAAAGATTACATTAGACCCAATACAAAAGCAGTAATAATGACTCACGCATCAAACGTCTGCGGTACTATTTTTGACTTAGAAAGAGTTGGTGAAATATGTAAGGAACAAGGCATTTTTCTAATAGTTGACTGTGCTCAGACCGCTGGTTTTTTAGATATTGATTTTTACAAAATGAATGCTGATGCAATTGGCTTTACAGGACATAAAAGTTTGCTTGGCCCACAGGGAACAGGCGGATTTATAATTGGAGACAGAATGCTCAAAGAAATGAGCACCTTAATAGAAGGGGGAACTGGAAGCCTTTCTTATGAAGAAATACAGCCAGATTACATGCCCGATAAATTCGAAGCAGGAACTCTAAACATCCCAGGCATTTATGGTCTTAACACATCCTTAAAATACATATTAGATTATGGGATTGAAAATATCAGAAGAAAAGAGCTTCAGCTTTTGGATTATTTCCTAAATAGTCTAAATGATATTGCCCAAATTAGAATTATTGGATTAAGAGGAATAGAAGGAAGAACTGCTGTAGTATCTGTGGACTTTAAAGAAAAAGACAACGGAATAATAGCTCACGAACTCAGTAAGAAATATGGTATTATGACTAGGAGTGGATTGCACTGTGCCCCTTCAGCACATAAAACACTTGGAACATTCCCTGAAGGAACAGTAAGATTTTCGCTAAGCCATTTTACAACTTTGGAAGAACTGGACTATACAGTTAAATCTATTCGTGAATTAGTAGGATAATATAAACCAATATAAGGAAGGTTCATTATGGAATTTAACCAATTAGAAAGCTTTTTGTCTGTAGTTAAACATCGGAATTTTTCTAAAGCAGCTAAAGAATTATATCTTACGCAACCAACCATAAGCAATAACATACAAAACTTGGAGAGGGAATTAGATGCTGTTCTGTTGGACAGAAAGAGTAAGACCATCACTCTGACAGATGCTGGACAGATATTTTATCAGTATGCTCAAGAGATCATCAACCTTAGAGAACATGCAAAACACAGCATTGCAGGTTACTCGGACCAAATAGACGGTCTTATTGAAATCAATTCTAGCTCGATACCCGAACAATTTGTCCTTCCGTATGTTATAAGGGATTTTTCAAAGATTTACCCAAAGGTTTCTTTCTCTATCAATTCAAAAAACTCAAAAGAAATCATAAATGATATTCTTCAAGGAAAAGAAAACGCAGGTATCGTAGGGACTAAATATAGCTCTAACGCTCTTAAATACATAAGTTTTTATGAGGACGAACTGGTTCTCGCCACACCAAATAATGACAACTATCCAATGCCTGTAGACAAGCCTTTGCCTATAGATGTTTTGTTTAAGGAGAATCTTATCTTTAGAAAAGAGGGCTCTGGAACAAGAGCATTTATTGAGGAGACATTGCAAAGTAAAGATATTGATGTAGATAATTTAAATATAAAGTCATACATCAACAGTAACGAAACTATAAAGAAAATGATTCAGCTTGATCTTGGGGTCAGTCTTATTTCAAGGATTTCTATACAAAATGAAATAGCACTTGGCCTTATCAAACCCTATACCATAGAGGGATTGGATTTAAAACGCAACTTCTTTTTTGTATATTCAAGCACAAGAACTCTTTCCCCAGTAATGGAGAGTTTTAAAAGTTTTCTCGAAAACTATATGAAATAATTATAAAAACGGCTTAAAGAAAGTCAGAATGGTTCGTTTCGATGATGTCCTTCAAAATATCCAGTTGGTGGGGTTTGTCTATATCCATACAGGGTTCAGGACAATTCCAAACTATTGCACGGGCCTTTATGCCAATCCTTCTGGAAACCTTCTTTGCCAGCCCCTCCAGAGTGTAACTCTTGAAAAGCACGCCAATAAGAGTCCCTATCCCTATCAGAGCTGCCTGACGTAAAGGGGTTTTTCTTTTGCCAATTAGAGCTTCCCAGATGGGCATGTGTTCTCTGACAACCTTAATATTTATAATACCTATATCTGACCCACAAACTTCCATATCCCTAAGCTTGACGTATGTACGGTTGGAGGTTGGGAATTTTGATTCCATCATTTCACGAGAACAAACACCATAGTAAAAATCATCCCTTGTTTCCATGGCAACATCAAAGAACCAGTCTGCCATCTCTCCCTTTATTTTAGGTGTATCCGAGGATACAAGCATGACATATTCTCTTTCCGGGTTTAATTCAAGGGACTTATCTGATCCTACCAAAATATTGTCCAACATGCTTCCGTTGTTTTTAATATAATACAGAGGCTTTTTGCTCCCTATGCCCTCAATAGGTTTTAGACCAACCACGATGATCGAATCAATTCTTTCAGACTCATCCAGAGCCTCAATAACCCATTGCAGCAAGGTTTTCCCTGCAATTATTATCATGCTTTTGGAAGTTTCTTTTGCATGTTCGTAAAGCAAATCCCCAGGTTTGAGAACATCCCCCGCCATAACAATAGCATTAATTTTCATATCAATTCAGCTCCTGAAGTTGAGGCCCAATATTTTGTGACTCAAGCATCTCATCTATCTCTTCCCAGCTAAGGGCCCGATTCTTGCCAGATGCCGCCACCAAGGCTGCCTCAACCATATTTGTTCCAAAGGTACGCCCACCCATAATAGGAGTGGTTGTAATTAAATATTTTATACCTGCCTGTTTTAAAAACTCCACATCCTGGCTTGTCGTGGTGTTAGTTACAATTATCTTTTTTCCCATCCCATCCAAGGGCATATGTCTTTTTATGTAGTGGAAATCACCTGCAATTATTGTCGCCCAATGGAAGTACTTTTCGTTTTTTGGTACATGTTTTTCCTGTTTTTCCCCCAAAGGATAAAAGAGTTTAAAAGGTACTCTACCAGCAACTGGCATTATAAGCCTCCCGACATTTTTCAGGGTAGAAATTTTTCTAACAGGAATAGGTATTCCTAGCGCAAACATTAAATCTCCATAAATCACATCATAAGCTGAGTTGGCAAAGGAGCTTGCCAGACCCCATCTGTCAATTCCAACAGGAATCAATACTCTTCTGCCCTGTTCTTCTAAGTAATCCCCCAATTTAGAATCAAGAAACTTGCATATTTTGTTTTCCAGGGTATTTTTAACCCCTCCCCCGTCTACAATAGGAGTCTTTTCCACATAACGGACCATGGGTCTGATGGAATAGAATGGATAGGCCTTCCCATCTATTATGGCATCAAGGTCCGTACCTCCTAGACCAAAAGCATCCACCTTACCATCTAGTTCTTTAAACAGTTTAGCTGCAGCTTCCATGTCCCCATCAGTACCAATTCTCTCAATTTTAACCATCTCACCCGCTAATTCTACCTGGGCTGTCCCATTTCTTTTTGATGATCCTATACTGATACTAACTGCCTGTCTCATAAAAAACCCCCAAAAAGTATTTTTTAGAAGATAAGAATTTTATTAACGTAGACAATCGACCATTTCTAAAAACTCAGCAGCAGCAAATTTTACTTCACTTTATACACCTCCTTAGCTTATTTACTAATATTTATACCCTGCTAATGAGATTTCACCGTTAGTAAATTGATATTGTGATATAATAAACATAAGATTTAAGATTCAATTATTAGGTAAGGAGGTAAAGCCATGTCTTACAAATTAAAAACCCGTAATTTGGTGATATTTGTGTCGATAATTTTCTTTGTTGTACTTTTTACGGGTTGCAGAAAAAATGTTCAAGTCGAGCCTCCTACAGATTCTCATGTTGAAACTCCACAAGATGAACCAATTGAAGAAATCTCACCTGAAGTATTTGAATTAGTGCTTGCATATCTTCAAGATACGAGATCGTTTCTTGGAAATGTTTATTATTCAGATGACCAACCAGAAATCCCAGAGGAAGGTGACATGCGAATAGACTCTTTGACCTATGCTGGTGAAAAAACTCTTTATGAGACGATAGGAGTCGCTTTTGAACTTAATTACAGTGTGTATTGGTTTACCAGAGATCCTGAAAGTCTTGAAAAAATTTATGACTGGCACCAAAATGTCCCGCAATACGTGGTGTTATCTCGCAGTGGATACGATGATACCTGGGATAGAGTACTCGGAGAATCCTATTATTTAGACCCTGATAGAAAAATTGACGATACAATATTAGAGGTTGCATATGGCCTTATGGATATCGATGTATCAATTAGTTTTGATGGCTATCCTCAGCTACTTGGCCCTGGATCTACCAATATTCCTTTGAATGAAGAATCGACCATAGATATTCTGAGCGACTATGAGCCTATATACAACGATGGTGATAGTTGGGTGCGCAAGAACTACGATGGACTAACATTATTATGCTATAGATATGCACTGGACAATATAGACACAGTCAGTAGCATGGAGACGACCAGATCCGATGTACAAACTAATCGAGGCATACGAATCGGGATGACGAGGAATGATGTTTTTGCAGCTTATCCCGAAATTAATAGCACTTCTTATTGGGGTTATGAAGGTGACTATCTCTGGTATTGCAGAAATGATGAAGGTTTAGAAGGCTTTGGAGCTTCATTATTATTCTGGTTTGAAGATGATATTATTGTAAAAATGAGTTTAATCAACATGTTTGACTAAACGAGATATACTGATTTTGAAATTTCATAAAAAAGCAAACGTACAGTTGAACGTTTGCTTTTTTTGCTCATAATATAATTAAATTTCACTAAGAGGAATAGATGCATCAATAAATTTGCTCTCGTCGAGAGGTTCTTTTTTGTTTAATAGATTTTCAACATCCTCTCTTTCCTCAAACTTATTGGCGAATAATATTGCGAGAGGATAATTATTCTCGTCGACATACGCCACCGCAAATTGCCCATCCTCCATCGCACCTCTTATAAAGATCTTATTCCAGCTCCTGGCATTTCCCAGGTACTCAATTGTTTGATCATATTGATCTGTCCAAAAATACGGATGCACTTTATATGCATTACTTCTTTCGTTCATGATATTCTTAGCAATGGATAAACCCTGACTCCATGCATTTTCCCAGTGCTCAACGTGAATCATACGACCATTATATGGCCACATTACTATATCTCCACCCGCATAAACATTAGGCATAGATGTTTCTCCGAACTCATTGACAATAATTGCACCTCGTTCAGACTTTAGAGAATCAATTTTTAATGATGAATCAGGTTCTACGCCTACTGCAATAATTGCCATATCACATTTTATTTCTTTGCCACTTTTAGTTAGTATCGATGCTAGTTTTCCGCTGTCGTCTTTAATAAACTCTTCTGTTTCCTCGTTAAACAAGAAATTTACACCGTGGGACTGATGCATATGCGTAAAGTATTCTGATAGCTCATGCCCCAGTATTTTTTCAAGAGGCCTGCCTGAGCGTACCATTACAGACACCTTCTTGCCCATCTGAGTAAACGTCGATGCAAACTCCAACCCTATAAATCCAGTTCCAACTATAACAACATTTTCTGCATTTTTAGCCCATTTTTTAATTGCCAAAGCGTCTTTAAACTCACGAAGATAAAAAATTCCACTGGCATCATCACCAGGCAATGAAACCCTCCTTAATTTAGAGCCTGTCGCTATAACTAAATGGTTGTATGGAATAGCTTCATTATCATCTGTTGTTACAACTTTGCCCTCCCAGTCAATAGAGGCAACTTTCGTATTCAATTTAAGATTTATATTATGCTTGTCATAGTACTCCAATTTCTTTATAAAAGGAGGATTCATATCATCTACATCCATCATCCACTCTTTAGAAAGAGGATATGGATTATATGGAAACACCTCTTTTCTATCAATGAGGGTAATATCTCCGTCAAATTTATTTCTGACCAATTCACTCATAGTGTACGTACCTGTAACTGAACCGCCAATAATAACAACTTTGTCCTTCATATCTTCACTCCCTTATCAACCTTCAAATAATACTTAAGCATCTAATTCATACTACCTCGCTTATACCCATTTTGATTTTATTTCCACAAATAGCCATTATGGGTTTAATTATTGGTAGTTATTATTTGCTTATTCCTTTTCTCAATATATAAAATTTCATCTGCATGTCTAAGTAAATTTTCGGTTGATATACTGTCATCTGTTTTAGTGGCTACGCCAAGAGAAATACTTAAAGTGGGGTTATCTGAGTCCATGTTATTATTCTTTATTGCATTGTGTATACGTTTCATAATTTCTTTGGCTCTTTTTTCAGTCGTATTTGGTAGTAAGATTGAAAATTCATCTCCTCCGATTCTTGCGAATACATCTCCTTTTCTGAGTACTCCAGATACAACATCAGCGCATCTTACTAAAACATCATCTCCATAAAGATGACCGAAGTTGTCATTAATATATTTTAATCGATCTATATCAAATATAATAATCGATAATGGATACAATTGCTGTTTATCAAACTCGTTAAGTTGCTTTGAATAGTACGCACGATTATAAATGCCTGTCAGATGGTCTTGCATAGATAAAACTTCAAGTTTTTTCTCATTTTCTATACGCTCGTTTATATTGTGGGCAATGCAAATAAGGTGCTGTTCTTCACTAGAAAATTCATCCAAATAAGAGAATTTGACTGTATACCATTCTAAACTATTATCTTTGTGGCGAAGCTGGCACTCGTAAGTGAAAACAATTTTCTCATCAAATGCATTTCTCACTCGAGTTATAAATCTTTCAATATTTTCTGTTTGGATAATTTTCAATAATCCAGTTCCTGAGAGTTCTTCCTGTGAATATCCGAAAGTTTCTTCGCAATTAGGGGAAATATATTTGCATTCACCGTGAATATTGACAACAAATACTGTATCAGCTAAGCTTTCGACAAAGCTTCTAAATTTATTCTCACTCTTAATTAATTGTCTCTCAGCATTTTTTCTTTCAGTTATATCCTGACAAAAACATAATATTAGATTCTTACCGGGAAATTCATCTATGCTGATTCCTGTTCCACTAACTTCGACATCATAAACGCTTCCATCCTTACGACGATGCTGTGCTTCAAAAGTCGTATCAACTTTTGAGATATCGCTATAAATAGACTTAATGTCATCCATACTTATGTTGGCATCATAATCCCACGTATACATTGTTTTGAGCTCATCCTGTGTGTATCCTAGCATATCTGCAAATCTCTGGTTAGCTCCCATGATTTGATGCTCTTGATTGACTACTACCATGCCCAATTTTGCATGATTTAATAAATTTAAAATCACACTTTCACGCTCTGAGAAATCAGTTCCTAAGATTTCAAGTAAATCTTTTCTACATTTTGTCTCATCTTTCTTAGAATTCCCCATTTTATTACCCCCAAACAACAATTTAGCCTTTCAAAATTCCACCGTTTTTATTTAACTCCATACCTTCTGAGTAAAACTCGAAAGTATTTCCTTTTGTTTTTTTAGCCTGATACATAGCCATATCTGCATAATAAAACATTTGTTTATAGTTAGCTAAATCTTTACTGTAAAGAGATATACCTATACTTATGCCAGAATTTACCCTGCTTTCCCCTATCTCGTAGTCTTCCAAGCTAGATTCAATTATTTTTTTAGCTGTACCTATTATATCTTCTCTGCTTTCATAGATTTGGAATACTGCGAACTCATCTCCACCCATTCTTGCAACTAAGATACTATCCGATGACTCTTCTGCAACTTTCTTAAGCCTGTTAGCCACTTGTTTTAAAACTGAATCTCCAGCAAGGTGCCCATAATTATCATTTATATCCTTAAAATCATCTAAATCTAGAATCATAAGAGCATAATTCAAATAAGGATTTTCACTGATCTTTAACTTAACCTTATCTTCAAAATCTCTTCGGTTTATTAGATCAGTTAAATAGTCGTGCGTAGCCTGATACTTTGCCTGCTCTTCTTCTATTCTTCTATCATTAATATTTGTGGCGATTCCAATTATTTCTAGTATCTTATTATCTTCATCAAAAATGGGACTTACGAAGTGCTCGTAATGATTGCCATCGTAACTGATTTGGAATCTCTTAGACTTTCCATCAAAGACTTCTTTAACTAACTCTTTAAACTCTTCAACATATTCATCGGAATAAAAGTCTCTTAAGGATCTATATGACGATTCCAAGGAAATTTCTTTTTCTTTAATAATATCTTTGCCGTAGTTGTATGTCAGCATCAGCTCTCCGCCTTTTTGTCTGCACTTGTAAATATTTTCTGGGAGCAGAGCTATATTTCTTGTAAATGTTTCAATTTCTTCATTTCGCTCCTTTTCAAAGGTTAATAAATTTCGATATTTGCTTACAATTATGAATAATCCCAGGTATAAAACGCCAAGAGTGAATACTAAAAGTACAAGGAAAATAGTTGTAATCTGATTTACAAAGATCTCTCTGTCTTTATCATCTAACAATATGCTTATTAGATATTTACTGCCTGCATCCTCTGCTGGGCTCATAAAAATCGTCGTTTTACTTCCTTCATAATCAAAAGTGAAACTCTGATCCTCTTTGATAGAATATAAATCATCTGGCGTAAGACCTGATTCTTTAAGTAAATCCAATTTGAATGTCCCATATAAAATGGTTGGGGATTCTGGATTTCTAAAATCATTATTATACGTTTTCTCATACGATTCAAGATCTATCAAAGTGATCTTATCAATATATGTGATTTCACTCTCCAGGTGCTCAAAAAACTGATCCAACATGTTTTTTATAGCTCCTGAATCACTATTATCGTCTTGAACAATTCCATTAATTATGTAATCGTGATCTTCATTAAAATAATAAGCATACCTATAGAAACCATCAGCATAGTATGACTTACTCCTAGGCCCTAACCAGAAATCCTTAAAGTAATAACCCTCCACTTTGGGAATTTGTCCTAAAAACAAACTCTTGAAGGCGTCATTCCAATAGCCCCAATCGTCAGTCCTCTCGCCTACTTCGTCTGGAAAGGTTGAATTGTGGACATACATTCCATCATTATCCTTCGCAATTATGGCAATTGCAAAGAGGCCATATTCCTGACAATAGTCTTTTAATAGTTTTCTGCTGATACTCTTTAGTGGTACATCTTGCATCTGCAATTGCAATGCATTTAGCCTGTAATGCAAGTCATCCGCCATCGATTGTTCATATACTTCTGTATAGTCCCCTGACAAATCGATTGTTTTTCTGAATACGTTACTGTAGTTTTTCAATTGATAGTTATAATATGTATTGAAAATGTCATTAACATTACTTACAAAATACATAAAACCTATAAGTATGACAATCGAAATAATAATACCAACATTGATTAAGGTACTATTAACTCTGCTCATTCTATTCATTAAAATCCTCCCAGCACGCAAGGTTAATCCCACGTGTTCATGTGTTTCTGTATTCATTATAACTTTAAATGGCTAAGTTTTATATAGGTATGTTAGTTTCTTGGCAAATAACCACGGATTTTACTTCTTTTGGGACTTTCCGCTTAGTTATAAAGGCTAAAATTTAATAAAAGCCTACTATCAAGTAGGCTTTGCATGGACCCGGGCAGACCGCGGGGACTGACCCCGCGGGTTCATTCCAAAAATGTCTTAATATTATCCAGTGAATTGTATACATCATTTTCATCTATAGCAGTAAATTTAATGTCTATATTATATTCACTTAAATATTTTTGAAATTCTTCCATAAATACTCCTGGTGCTTCAATTTCCTTTAAATCTTTAATCTTATGATCTAAATCATCTTTTGAAGATGAATCACCTTCCCAGTCTCCTGAGCATGTGAAGTTTACTCCACAACTTGGACTGCCGTCAATCCCAATAACACCAACTATTTCATATCCTGTGTCAATATAGCTTTTTAATTGCCATACTATTGGTTTCAACATCTCCCTACAATTTTCTCTATAGAATAATGTATCAAATTGCTCCTTTACATGACCCCATCGCTTTATTCCATATACTATCATCTCAGGACAAGGAAGTTGCATAACACCCAGTTTCTTTTCGTCAATAAGATCGACTAACTCTTTGATAATCCCCTGGTACTGACTTAGACCTTCTACCTTTGAATTTGCATTCAATATACAATGTGAAACTAGTATGATTTTTTTACTTCTTAACATTTTATCACTTCCTATAAATTTGCTTTACAGAACAATTAAATCTTCTTTCTTCACTAAAAGATAAACATGTTGACCTACATGAAATAAACTTCCACTGTTATTTAAAACATCAACCTGAAATAAAAAGTCTCTGACCTTTACTGTATAGCGAATTATATTTCCTTGGGGCAGTATTTTAATAACTTCTCCAGTAAATTCATGATGCTTCTCAATCTCTAAATATTTTGAATCTGAAATCTCTATAAGTTCAGGTCTGATGGCGTTATCGTTAAATAAAATATATTCATTTAATGATTCTGGTCCAATAATTTGTGAAAATTCATCGTGCGATAACATATTGTAATTCCCAATAAAACCAGCAGCAAAAGAATTTTTAGGATTTCCATAAAGTTCAAATGGGTTCCCAGATTGTTCTATGACTCCATCTTTCATTAGATGTATGGTATCAGACATCGTCATTGCCTCATCCTGGTCGTGAGTTACAAATATAGAAGTCATCTCAAGTTCCTGGTGTATTTCCTTTATCCTCGACTGTAGAGCTTTTCTCAGCTTCGCATCTATTGCACTTAAAGGTTCATCCAGCAGCAATACTTTTGGCCTTGTCACTATAGACCTAGCTAAAGCGACTCTTTGCTGCTCACCACCAGACAGCTGTGCAGGGAAATTGTTCTCTTTTCCCTTTAAGTCAACCATTTCTATAGCATTTATAACGCGACTATGAATCTCTTCTTTGTTCATTTTTTTCATTTTTAAACCGAAAGCTATATTTTTGTACACTGTCAGATTTGGGAAAAGACTATATTGCTGAAAGATCATTCCCACGTTTCTTTCTCTAGGATTAACATCAGTGATATCTTGACCATCAAGATAAATTCTCCCGCTGCTCACCTTTTCAAGCCCTGCAAAACAGCGCAACAGGGTGCTCTTCCCACACCCAGAAGCACCTAGTAAAGTTACAAATTCTCCCTTTTGTATGGTCAGATTTGTCTTCTTTAAAACATGGTTATTACCAAAATATTTTTCAATATCTCGAAATTCAATATATGACATTCTCATCCCTCTAAACTATCTTTTGTAATTCAAAACTCGAAAATTAATAAAGTTACTCTATTTCTCTCTTGCGTTTTCAACATAGCTCATATCGATTATATTATCATAACCAATAGGTTCCTGGATAATTCCTTGCTCCAGACAAAATTCTTCAATAGCATTATATCCTTCTCTGCTATAATTACCATCTGTTGTAAGAGAATCTCTTAAGATTGTTATTACTTCAACCATATCCAATCCTTCAAACATTGGCTGTGCAACCTCTGCAATTTCTTCATTTGTTTTCCCATTTTGCCATTCTATCGCCCTCATAACAGCATTTACAAATTTTTGTACTGTCTCTGGGTTTTCTTCAGCATACTTTTTCGTAACAGTAACCATTTGTGATTCATAGAACTCTGTACCATAAATAGCCTTATGCTGTTCTGGATCCATCGTATTAACAACAATATTAGCATTAATCTCGCCAAGCTTATCTATGTATATACCATCAAAATAAGCAGCTGAAATCGTTCCTTGTTTCAATGCAGCCAGCGCAGCTCCGTATTCAATGTTTATCCATTCAACATCATTAACACTAAGTCCTGATTCAGCCAGAACTGATGCTACAAATGAGTAAGGCGCTGATCCAGGCATACCACCAAAGATTGCTTTACCCTTTAATTCTTCCAGATTTTTAATTTCTGAATTAGTTGCAAACATATATTGCTTGCTTCTAACTGTAGGTAAAATAATTGTCGATTCCAGACCTTCTTCAAATGCCCTTAAGACAGGTTCTGTTGAAAGCATACAAAATTGTGAATCTCCAGCATGCATTCCTTGAAATGCTATTGGTCCATCTTTGAAAACAACAAACTCAGTTTCTAATCCTTCTTCCTCAAAATATCCAAGCATTTCTGCAACATAAACTGGCAACCATGATTCTCCTCGCATTTCAGAAATTATGATCTTCGTAGTTTTATCAGTTCCCCCATTCGTATTGTCTGGTGCTTTTGAACATGCTGTTGCAAAAGATAAAACCATCACAAGAACTAAAAACAACATAAATATTTTCTTCATAACTCTTATCTCTCCTTTAAATATAATAACTAGCTTACGTATCCCTTCTGTAATTCATTGATAAATCTGCGGTTGCTCTCCAAGAAAGAAGATACTTTTCAACCTTATCAAGCAAATAATTCAAAACTATTCCTACTATCAACAGAATAAAAATGCAAGACATAACACGAGCTATATTTAAGAAAGAACTTGCGTAAGCTATCATCCAGCCAAACCCTGATGATGAACCAATATATTCTCCAAATATTGCACCCACTAGACTAGACCCTAACCCTACCCGAATCCCGGA
>JAVEXI010000031.1:0-21687 GCA_034004165.1 Gudongella sp.
GTTATTGAGCAGACTCTAAATTACCTTGAAGTACCAAAAATATATTCTGAAAATGAGTTGCAGGCAATTCAAGAGATAGTAGAAGCTCCAGATGTAATTGGAATGTGCGTTTCTGAGGCAGGAAGGACAATTACAGAGATGGGACTTAAGTACACTACAGAATATGAGGACTTTAACTTAGAAACCACAATAACAGATCAGTACCCTTCTCCAGGTACTGCAATAACCAAGGGAAGTATAATAGATCTGTACCTTGAAAAAGGCGAGCACAACCCAGCACTTTCGGAGGAGATACCTTAAATATTAATAAATGTCTGGTAAACTTTTATGAACTCTAATATAATTAGTTGATGTACAATGACTTTAACTGTTTGAGGAGGAAGTTTCAATGAATTATACGGCTACTGTTATTCTCTCTGCGCTCATCAGCCTCAGTCTCAGCATCCTTCTGGGTCCAAGGGTGATTCCTGTGCTCAGAAACTTGAAAATAGGGCAGACTGTAAGAGAAGACGGCCCAAGATCACATATGTCAAAGTCGGGAACTCCCACAATGGGTGGAGTCATCTTCGGCACTTCTTTCCTTATAACTGTTTTGCTCTTTGGAAAGTTTACAGCGGACGTCGCTATTATCGTTATATCGTCATTTTTATTTGGAACCATAGGATTCCTCGACGACTATATAAAAGTGGTAAAGAAGAGAAATCTGGGCTTAAGGGCATGGCAAAAGATAACGGGCCAGCTTATTGCCGCCAGTGTAATAATCTTTTATATTATGGAGATAACTGGAACATGGCAGTCCTTTTACATCCCTATTTTAGGTGCAGTTAATATAGACTTCAAACTGCTGACAGTGCCATTCTTTTTGACTGTCATTTTAGGTACCGTAAATGCGGTAAACCTTACAGATGGGCTCGATGGCCTGGCTACTGGAATTTCAATAATTGTATTTACTGCTTTTGGAATACTGGCTGTAAAAATTGGAAGATTTGACATATTGCCTGTATGTATTTCGCTGGTGGGTGCATTGACTGGATTTTTGTTATTCAATTATAAACCTGCAAGGGTATTTATGGGTGATACTGGTTCGCTTGCGCTTGGGGGAGCACTTGCTTCTGTTGCGGTTATATCAGGTCTCAGCTTTTACATTCCCCTGATAGGGGGAGTATTTTTCGCAGAGACTCTGTCTGTAATAATACAGGTTGTCTGGTTTAAATTAACTGGTAAGAGATTTTTTAGAATGGCGCCGCTACATCATCATTTTGAGCAGAAAGGTGTCACAGAGCTAAGAGTTGTCTGGAGATTTTGGCTCGCTTCACTAGTACTTGCGGTAATAGGCGTTTTACTCTTTTAGCAGGCGGTGATATTTATGAAACTCACAAATACAAAATTTCTCGTTTTTGGGCTTGGAGTCACAGGGAAATCTGCAGTGTCAGCTCTTCTCAAAGAAAAAGCCATTGTTTCTGTATGTGAGGATAAAGACCCCAAAGATACATACCTTGAGCTTGAGAAACTGGGAGCTACACAGGTTGAAGTCATTGAGAACTGCAGTGATGACAAGATTGGCGACTTCGATTTTATATTAAAAAGCCCTGGGATTCCACCGAGGCATTCGATTATTAAAGCTGCTAAAGAGCGAGGAGTTCCTATGTTATCAGACATAGAGCTTTCATATATGCTTCAGCCAGAGATGAATACAATCTGCATAACAGGTACCAATGGAAAGACCACGACTACGCTGTTGACGTCTGCTATAATTGATGAAGCTGGGATTAAGACTGCTTCTGTTGGCAATATTGGCAAGGGAATTTTAGATGAAATAGGCGATGACACTAAAGACAAAATTTTTGTTATAGAGGCTAGCAGTTTTCAACTTGAATATACTATTGAGTTCAAACCACATGTGGCAGTAATAACCAACATAGGAAAAGATCACCTGGACTGGCACGAATCCATCGAAAATTACATATCTTCAAAGCTAAAGATTTTTACTAATCAAAAAGCTGAAGATTTCCTGATATTAAATTATGAAGATACTCTGCTTAGAGAAATTGAGAAGTCAGTGGAAAGCAGAATTATATGGTTCAGCTCAAAGAGGGAGCTTGAAAAAGGATTATATATAAAACATGGCATGGTCGTTTACTCCGACGGAAAAACTGAGTTGGAAATTTTGTCAGTGAATTCAGTTCAAATTCCTGGGTTGCACAATCTGGAAAACGTATTAGCTGCAGCGGGTGCATCGATTTGTATTGGAATAGAAACCACACACATAAGAAATGCGGTGGCAAAATTTAAAGGTGCTCCGCACAGACTGGAGCCCGTCAGAGATATTACAGGTGTAAGCTATTACAACGACTCAAAAGGAACCAATCCCGAATCGGTCATTAAAGCTCTTGAATCCTTTGAAAGACCTGTAATCCTCATAGCAGGTGGTTACGATAAGGGAGCAGATTACACAGAGCTTCTCAATACATTTAAAATTCGAGGCAAGGCTCTCATACTTATGGGAGAAACAGCAGAAAGCATCAGGACAAAAGCCTACGAGCTTGGAATTGAAGAAATTTACATGGCAAATGGAATGAAAGAAGCGGTAGAAATTGCTGAGAGGATTAGTACTCCAGGAGATGTGGTTCTTTTATCTCCAGCTTGTGCCAGTTGGGATAGTTATAAAAACTTTGAAGAGCGAGGAGAGCACTTTAAAAGTCTGGTAAATGAAATTGCGGGGTGAGGAAATGGCTAGTAAGAAAAATGTGAAACAGCCAGTCGACTTTTATATTCTGCTGGCGGTAATATCACTTGTTTTCATAGGAATAGTGATGGTATATAGCGCCAGTGGGCCTGAAGGAACTGTCAGATACAATAATGACTTTCACTACGCCAAAAGGCACATCATGTGGGCTGCCGTTGGCTTTGTCAGCATGCTCATTACGATGAATATAGACTACAGGTTATGGAAAAAGCCATCATTCTATTTATATGTCTTATCTTTACTATTGGGTGCACTGGTATTTACACCACTTGGCGTAGAAATAAAGGGTGCTACAAGGTGGATAAATCTAGGGTTTTCCACATTCATGCCCTCGGATGCCATTAAGCTTGGCAGTATTATGTACTTTGCAGCATTTCTCGACAGAAAAAAGAAAGATATTGGAACTATAGTTCAGGGATTTATTCCGTCGATGGGTATTATTGGGTTGAGCAGTGTTTTAATATACTTTCAGCCTGATTTTAGTACGACAATCACTCTCATAGGAACGCTTTTCAGCATGTATTTTGTAGCCGGAATGCACCTTCTTGTAATTGGTGTAGCTGGTGTGCTGGGATACGGTTTTGTTAGATATGCACTATTTTCAGAGGGTAATGAATATAGGCTCCGGAGAATACTCGCATTCAGGGATCCTTTTGCCGACAAATTGGACTCAGGCTATCAGGCTGTTCAGTCTATTTATGCACTGGGCTCTGGTGGTCTACTTGGAATTGGGCTGGGGCAGAGCAGACAGAAGTTCTTCTATATTCCAGAGTCCTATAACGACTTTATATTCTCTATTTTGGGAGAAGAACTCGGTCTTATTGGTACTTTGTTTGTACTTTTGCTTTATGCAATCGTCATTTGGAGAGGAATATCTACTGCACTTAATGCAAAAGACGAATATGGAACTTATCTGGCATCTGGAATCACAGCTCTTTTAATGATTCAGACCTTTATAAATATTGGCGTAGTCACATCGAGTATACCAGCTACGGGAATTACACTTCCGCTCATAAGTTACGGAGGAACATCTCTGGTATTCTACATGACAGGCCTTGGAATACTATTAAATATATCCAGGCAAAAGATTAAGCCTGAGGAGAAGCGAACATGAAAATAATAATTAGCGGCGGCGGAACAGGTGGACACATTTACCCTGCATTAGCTATTGCCGAAGAGTTAAGAAAAATGTCTCAAGAGACAAATATAATCTACGTAGGAACTGAAGGCAGTCTGGAACAGGAACTGGCAGTTAAAGCTGGATATGACTTCAGGGCAATACGAGTAAAAGGCATGCCCCGAAAACTGGATAAAAGGTCGTTTATAGCCGCCTGGAATCTGATATTAGGAATTTTAGATTCTCGAAAGCTCATTAAATTGGAAAAACCCGATCTGGTAGTTGGAACTGGAGGTTACGTTTCTGGCCCCGTGGCTTTTGTCGCAGGTCTAATGAAAATTCCAGTTGTCATTCACGAGCAGAATGCATATCCTGGTTTAACCAATAAACTTCTGTCCAGAGTAGCTGATAAAGTGCTTATTACCTATCCTGATTCTGCAACGTATTTCAAGCACCCAGAAAGGACAGTCGCAACTGGAAATCCTATCAGAAAAGATATAAAATCAATGGACAGAGATACCGCCATATACGAAATGGGAATTGATCCTGATAAGAAGTTTATTCTTTCGTTTGGTGGAAGCGGCGGCCAGAAGAGTTTAAATAGATCGATTATGGAAATAATTGAAGAAGGACAGTTGCCAGAAGGCATTATCCTGATGCACATAACTGGTTCAAGACACTTCGAACCATTTATGAAAGAACTGTCTGAAAAGGGTATTACCCTACCTGAAAACATAGAAATAGTTGAATACTGTCACAAGATGCCCGTTGCCCTAAATGCTGCTGACTTGGTAATTACAAGTGGAGGAGCAATAACACTGGCTGAACTGTCAGCTGTTGGACTTCCATCAATTCTCATTCCCAAGGCATATACTGCAGAAAATCACCAGGAGTATAATGCCAGAGCAGTTGAAAAGAGTGGTGCAGCAGTGGTAATACTGGAACGAGATATAAATGGGAGGGTACTTTTGGAAGAAGTAAATAAACTTCTTATAGATGGTGAGCTCCTATGTCAAATGTCAGTAAACAGCAGTAAACTTGGAAATCCCGATGCTTCAAAGGCTATGATTAGAGAACTGGGACAGTGGATAAACCCGACATAGGTGATAGGAAATGATGAGAGAGACCAGAGTTCAGAAGAAAAAGAGAATGAGGAATTTGCTCCTAAGACTATTTGCAGTTCTCGCTGTAATTATAGCCTTAGTTTTTTATTTTCTGAAATCCAGTTTCTTTGCGATCGAAGACATAGAATTTACTGGGAACATGGTAGTTGGACACACTGAGCTCCTAGAAAAATCAACGGTGGTCGAAGGTACCAACCTTCTTACTCTGAGGAAAAAGAGCGTCGTTTCCGAGCTTGAAGATATCCCCTATGTAAAAGAAGCAAAACTTATCAAAAAATATCCACATAAACTAATCGTCGAAATAACGGAAAGAACTCCTTATCTCCAGTTCGAAAACGGGTACAGCTACTCTGCTGTTGATTCAGAAGGCATATTGCTGGAGACTGTAATACATAGATTCTCAGATGTTACTCTCATAAAAGGTCTGGACTGGGAGCACATTAAGAATGGAGATTCAATTCTCGACAAAGAAGTCGGAGTTGTTTTAAAAGACATTTTTAACGATGAAAAGGCTGAAAACACAGTAAAAAGTGTGAAGGAATTTAATTTAACGGATTCTGGAGATATTAAGTTATACTTAATAAATGGTATCATGGTTGAATTTGGACCTATGAATAATGTAAAATATAAACTAAAGATGTTGGATGAAATTTTGGCAGATATAGAGAAGAAAAATATTCCTACTAGAATGATATTATTCAACAAGGGAGAGCACCCAATTCTAGTCAGAGAAGACTAACTTTTGAAAATAACCAAGGAGGGATAAAGTGAAGCGTAGAAAAGAAATCGTAGCACTACTTTTAGTTTCTCTTCTATTGGGACTTATTTTATCCATCCAGTTTAAAACCATAAATAAATCTATTGGGGGAAGTATACTGCCCACTCAGAGATCACAGGAGCTGGCTAATGAACTGAGAAAGGCTCAGGCTGACAAAGAATCCCAATTGAGGCTTATTCAGGAACTGGAGAGTAAAATAGAACAATATGAAAAGAGCGGTATCGAAGATGATGCCATAGCCGAAAACCTGTATAAAGACGCGATGAAGTATAGAATGCTCGCTGGCTTTACAGATTTGAGCGGTGCTGGTGTCGTGCTCGAAATAAACGATCCTCCAGTCGACATACAATACGGCGAGGGCTTCAGTATAATAGACGAATTAGACCTGGTATTGCAGGTGATAAGCGTATTAAACGCTGCAGATGCTGAAGCTATTAGCATAAATGATCAGAGGTACACATCGTTTACAGAAATAGTACGTGCTGGAAATCATATAGAGATCAACGGAGTCACAACTACTACACCGCTGGTCATAAAGGCAATTGGTAACCCTGACACTCTGGAATCGGCACTCAGCATAAAGTGGGGGCTGGTCTGGCAGCTTAGAAACTACGACTACATAGTAAGTCTTACTAAAGACAAAAACGTAGTCATTCCCAAATATAGAAGAGTTAAGGATTTCATTTACGCAAGTCCTGTTGAAGAAAGGCTTCAATAAGGAGGTGCCCGATGAAATCTATAAATCCAAAAGTGACAATTGGACTGTTCAGCTTGATTATTGGAGTTCTCATCGCTTCACAGATGAAACTTAAGGTAGACTTAATAACTCCGGTGACAATTCAGTCCATAGTTGCACAAAAAAATGAACTCAGCTCTCTCAGAAATCAGATAGACGAGCTTGAAAAAAACATTGAACAAAAAGAAAGAGAACTTGAGCTTCTTGAGAGTATTGACAGAGGCGAGGCAAATATCTACGACATCATAAGAGAAGACTTGTCTAAAAACAAGGCTTCTTCTGGATACACTGGGCTTAAAGGGCCTGGAGTGAAGATAGTGATGTTTGACAATATTGACCTTGAAGAGTTGTCCTTTGGCTTCAATGATGATATTATTCATGATGTGGACATAATGAATATAATAAATGACCTGAAGGTAGCAGGAGCCGAAGCCATAAGCATTAATGACGAGAGGGTTATGTCCTACTCAGAAATAAAGTGCGGCGGTCCCATAATCAGAATCAACGGGAAGAGCATCGGAACGCCATTCATTATCAGGGCAATTGGAGATCCACAACTGCTGATGGCTGCTGTCAACGCTCCAGGGACGTATGGAGAAACTCTCCGAACAGTATTTGGCATAGGGCTGCAGCCTTATGCAGAAGATGAAGTCAGCATTCCCGCATACAGCGGCGACTTCGCTTTTAGCTATGCAGAGCCATTGGAAGAGGGTGAGTAGATGTTTTATGCGTTGATAGGAATTTTACTTGGTGCCGTAATCGGATTTTTGTTGCCATACACATACAATACAGCATATACTCTATATATATCTGTAGCCATACTCGCTTGTCTTGATTCGGTATTTGGAGGCATAAGGGCAAATCTCGAGGGTAAATTCAACACAGGCGTATTCATCTCTGGCTTCTTTGGAAATGCAATTCTAGCTGCATTCCTGGCATATATTGGCGACAGATTGGGTTTTCCGCTGTATTACGCAGCGATATTCACCTTTGGAAGCAGGCTGTTTGACAACTTTGCGAGAATTAGAAGGCTCTGGCTGAGAAAACTGAAGATAAAGAGCGCACAAAATAGCACGAAATTAGAACAGGAGGAATAGAGAATGTTTGATTTTGACATTGACGTTGATCAGTTCGCTAAAATTAAAGTATTTGGAGTAGGTGGCGGTGGAAGCAACGCTGTCAACAGAATGATAGAATGTGGTGTCAGGGGTATAGAATTCATCGCCCTGAACACTGACAGACAGGCATTGTATTCCTCCAGGGCAGAGCTAAAGGTCCAACTTGGTGAAAAGATCACTAAAGGGCTTGGAGCAGGAGCTAACCCGGAAATAGGATTAAGAGCTGCTGAAGAAAACAGAAATGAAATCACAGAAAACCTAAAAGGTGCCGATATGGTGTTTATCACAGCAGGAATGGGCGGCGGCACTGGAACAGGCGCAGCACCCATAGTGGCTGAAATAGCCAAAGAACTGGGCATACTTACCGTAGGCATTGTAACTAAGCCTTTTACCTTTGAAGGAAAAAGAAGACAGCAGCATGCTGAAAAGGGAATCGAAGAGCTTAAGTCCAGAGTCGACACCCTGGTCACAATTCCAAACGACAGACTACTTCAGATATCCGATAAAAAGACTACCATGTCTGATGCATTCCTAATGGCAGACGAGGTTCTCAGACAGGGAATTCAAGGTATTTCAGACCTGATTTCTGTACCAAACTTGATTAACCTTGACTTTGCAGACGTCAAGACTATTATGTTTGACAAGGGTATTGCACATATGGGTATCGGAAGAGCTACAGGCGACAACAGAGCAGCAGAAGCTGCAAAACAGGCAATAACCAGTCCCCTTCTTGAAACCTCAATAGAAGGTGCAAAATCAGTACTGTTGAACATCACAGGCGGAGCTGACCTTGGAATATTCGAGGTAAACGAAGCCGCTGACATTATAAGACAATCAGTTGATCCAGATGCAAATATCATATTTGGCGCTGGCATAGACGAATCAATGGCCGAAGAGATTAAAATTACAGTTATAGCAACTGGATTTGACGATAGCCCACTTGAAAACAGATCGACCATGAGCCAGAAGACTGGTCTATTTGGCGTAAAGAAAGACGGCGAAGCTGACGATCACAAGAAGAAAGAAGTTGACATGGAAGATTTGGACATTCCGATATTCCTAAGAAAAAGAGAGAGAAGATAGATAAATTGAACGTATCCTAGTGGTACGTTCTGTTTATAACTGGAGGATGAACACATGAGATGTCCGTATTGTGAATACCCCGAATCCAAAGTGACAGATTCGAGGCCAACAGATGAAGGTCAGGCAATCAGGCGTAGAAGAGAGTGCATGAGCTGCGGCAGAAGGTTCACCACCTACGAAAAGATTGAAGAGCTTCCGGTTATGATTGTAAAAAGAGACGGAAACAGACAGGCATACGACAGGAATAAACTGATGAATGGAGTAATAAAAGCCTGTGAAAAAAGACCTGTACCGATGGCTTCCATAGAAAAAATGGTCGATGACATAGAAAAGACTATCTTTAATTCTCTGGAAAACGAGATTACATCTGTCGAAATAGGCGAGTTGGTCATGAACAGACTTAAAGATATAGACGAGGTTGCCTATGTAAGGTTTGCATCCGTTTACAGGCAGTTTAAAGACGTCAATTCCTTTATGGAAGAGTTGAAAAAGATATTGGACGAGGGCAATTAGGAGATAGCCTATGAAGAAGACACAGCTAAATGAATTATTGGTGCAAAATATTTTGCAGCACGCAAATATTGGCATTCATGTAATCGATATCGACAGAAAGACTGTTGTATACAACGAGGCTATGGCAGAACTTGAAGGTCTTGAAATTTATCAGGTCATGGACAAAGACATTTTAGAGATATTTCCTAGTCTCAACGAGTACACCTCGACATTAATAAAGACCATGAACACGGGCGAACCCATAATAAATAGCACACAGACGTATTTCAACTATCGGGGTCACTCAATAACGACTATAAGCACGACCCTTCCGCTAATATCAGCAGGAACTGTGGTTGGAGCAATGGAAATTGCCCAAGATGTGACAAATTTGAGAAAGCTTTCAGATCAACTCTTAGAACTCCAACTGGCTCTAAAGTACTCAAAGGACGACTCAAATAAAAAACCTCAGGTTAAAAAATATAATTTCAGAGATATAATAGGCAGCAATAAGTCTATTAACATAGCTAAGGAGATCGCTGAAAAAGCCAGCGATACCCCGTCAAGCGTTCTTATATTCGGTGAGACAGGTACTGGTAAAGAGATGTTTGCACAAAGCATTCACTACAGCGGCAATAGAAAGAACAATACTTTTATTGCTCAGAACTGTGCTGCAATTCCCGACTCACTTTTGGAAGGTATTCTATTTGGAACTGAAAAAGGTGGCTTTACTGGAGCTGTTGAAAGGGAAGGCATTTTTGAACAGGCAAACGGTGGTACGCTACTATTAGACGAAATCAACTCCATGAGCCTTCCGCTGCAGGCAAAGCTTTTACGTGTACTGCAGGAGGGATATATCAGGCGTATTGGAGGATTAAAGGAAATTCCAGTCGACGTAAGGATAATAGCAACGACTAATGAAGACCCTAAGGATAGCCTGGAAGAAGGAACTTTAAGACGTGACCTGTACTACAGGTTGAGCGTAGTAAACATCAGAATTCCTCCCCTAAGAGAAAGGCTCGATGACCTAGAACTACTGATAGATTTCTTTATTAAAAAGTTTAATAAGACACTTAAAAAATCAATAGAGAAGATTTCAGACGATGTTCTCTCAGATTTCAGAAGTTACGGCTGGCCAGGTAATATTAGGGAGCTTGAGAACTTTATAGAAGGTGCAATGAACATGGTATCTTCTAGGGACAGAGTTCTCAACAGAGAAAATTTTATATCCTCAAACTTTATACTACAGGCAAAGTCACAGAGTGCTGAGTTCTATTCCGATTTGTCAGAAAAGACTCTTCCACAGTTGCTTACGGATATAGAGGATTCCCTCATAGAGGAAGTAATGCGTAGGTACGACAATAACATTACCAACGCAGCTAAACACTTAGGAATTAAGAGACAGACTCTTCAATACAAACTTAAGAAACAGTAACCGCAAAATTACTTGCGCTAAACCGCAGATTATTTTGCGGATTTTTTATTTTAAATAACAATTTGACGGACAAATGCAGGGTATCACTTACATTTCCTGCACAAATTGTATTTAAATAACTGGCATGAAAATTGCAATAATATTAAACGTTAGATAAAAAAATTCTTGGAGGTGTCACATGAGAAAGGAAAATGTAAAAGTAATCATATGGGGTTTGGGTGCCATGGGTAGTGGAATGGCAGATATGCTCCTCAAAAAGAAGGGCGTTGAAATCGTCGGAGTTGCTGGGAGAGGCAGTAAACTAGGCAAGAGCATGTACGACTTTATCAAGACTGAAAGAGGAGACAAACCAGACGTAATTATTGGTACACCAGAAGAAGTAATTACAGAAGGTGCAGCAGATGTTGTTATATCAGCAACTGATTCATTTACAAAGACAGCATTTGACAGATTGAAGTTTATATTGGAACAAAAGATAAATGTTATTTCCTCAGCAGAAGAAATGGCATATCCGATGGCGCAATCGCCTGAAGAAGCTAAGAAACTTGATGAAATAGCCAAAGCTAACGGAGTTTCTATTCTCGGCACAGGAATTAATCCTGGGCTAATCATGGACCTTCTGGTAGTCACAATGACCGGATGCTGTGAAGAAATTGACCACATAATTGCAAGAAGAGTAAACAGCTTATCACCATTTGGGCCTGCAGTAATGGAAGAACAAGGAATTGGCATAACTAAAGAAGAATTTGAAGAAGGCGTCAGGTCAGGCAGCCTATCAGGGCACGTAGGATTCCATGAATCAATACACATGGTAGCAGATGCAATTGGCTGGGAAGTCGACAAAGTAACTACTTCAATGGAGCCTATTATGACTGATGTAGACAGAAAATCGCCATACGGTTTTGCTAAAGCTGGCAACGTAGCAGGCTGTGCAATGAAGGGCTTTGGATACGTTGATGGAGAACTTAAAATTGAAATGGACCATCCACAGCAAATTGAGCCTGAGCAAGTAGGAATTCAAACTGGCGACTATGTAATCATTAAAGGAACTCCTGATATAAACCTGGTCAACTCACCAGAAGTACCTGGCGGAATTGGAACAATAGCAATGTGCGTCAACATGATACCACATATAATTAATGCAAGACCGGGCTTAAAGACTATGCTGGATCTTCCAGTGCCAAGGGCAATCATGGGCGACATGAGAGCTATGATCGAAGACTAAACGGAAACCTTTGAAAGGATGATATAAATGGCTGCAAAGAAAGGCGACTGGGTGAGAATCCACGAGGTCGTTCTAAACGTGGGCGAAAGAGCACCAAATATTCCAGAGGATACTCAGAATGTTCCACTGGAAATGTGGGACAAAGGATTCTTACTGAATGATTCAGCAGAAATCGGTGATAAAGTAGAAGTTGAGACATATATAGGCAGAAAAATCGAGGGTACTCTCATAGAAGTAAACCCTTACTGGAGTCACGACTATGGCAAAGCAGTGCCTGAGATTCTATACATCGGAAGACAGGCCAGAGAACTTCTGGAAGAAGGTGAAGCAAATGACTAAAGACAGAAGCTTTGACGCCGTTATGGCGAGAAAACAGGAGATAATGAAAAAATCTGTAGGAATTGACTACGAGCAGTTTGAGTCTGGAACAATCGCTTTCGACTTTGAGAGAATGATGAAGGAAACAGGCTACAGCTTGCAGGAAATTGAACAGATACAAAGAGACACATCAGTTGGAAATACTCCACTGTATGAGCTTAGAAATATAACTAAACTAGCTAGAAAATTTGCTGAACCAGGCAAAGGAGCAAGAATATTTATAAAGGACGAAGCCAGCAATCCATCTGGAAGCTTTAAAGCAAGACGTGCAGCAACTGCCGTATACCACGCTCAAAGACTTGGCTACAAAGGAGTTATAGCTGCTACATCGGGAAACTATGGTGCTGCTGTAGCATCTCAGGCTGCAATGCGAGGCCTAAAGTGCATAATAGTTCAGGAATGCTATGACTCAAAAGGTAAAGGACAGCCTGAAATAATTGAAAAAGCAAGAGCTTGTGAAGCATATGGAGCAGAAGTTGTTCAGCTTTCAGTAGGACCTGAACTGTTCTACTCGTTCCTTTTACTGTTGGAAGACACTGGATATTTTAATGCATCACTATATACTCCCTTTGGTATAGCAGGAGTTGAAACTCTTGGTTATGAGCTTTCTATGCAATTCAGAGAGCAAGAGGGAAGAGACCCTGATGTGGTTGTAATAACCAACGCAGGAGGAGGAAACCTTACAGGAACTGCCAGAGGACTTATTAAGGCTGGAGCTTTAGAAACTCAGATTGTAGGAGCTTCCGTAAGTCTAGCTGGACTTCACATGGCTAGCGATGAGCAGTTCAACAAGAAGTCGTTTACTACAGGGCATACAGGTTTCGGAATTCCGTTTGCCACCTGGCCAGACAGGTCAGACGTTCCAAGATCAGCAGCAAGGCCATTAAGGTATATCGACAGATACGTAACTGTAAATCAAGGTTCAGTATTCTATATGACAGAACTTTTGGCTCAAGTTGAGGGTCTGGAAAGAGGACCTGCAGGAAACACAGCACTAGCTGCAGCATTCGTTCTGGCTCAGGAACTGGATCAAGATCAGATTATCGTAGTTCAGGAAACAGAATACACTGGTGCAGGAAAACACATACTTCCTCAGCTAACTTTTGCAAGGGAAAACGGAATTGAAATATTGACTGGAAATCCAGATGAAGAGGTCCCAGGAAAGAATATCATTCTACCAAAAGATCCAGGCTATCTATGCATACAGGAACTTGATCTGGATAAGACTAAAAAGTCATATATCAGAAACTGCATTACAAACAGCGGAGTAGAAAAGGTGAACAGCGAAGACTTAAAATTCCTGATTACAGACACCAAGTCTGACGAAGAATTTGTCCGCGAATCGCTGAAAGAAATAGATATTGAAGTTGAAACGGAGGCTTAATATATGAAAAGAGCAGATGATTTTAACGAGCGAAGGAAACACCTTCAGGAATTGTCTGAGGAACAGTTGGAAGAAAGATTCTGGGCTCTGGCTGAAAAGCTAGTTGACCCAATCGTTGAACTTGGATACAAGAATACCAGCCCTTCCATAGAGAGAAGTGTACTGCTTAGAATGGGCTTTTCGAGCTTAGAGGCAAAAGCAATTGTCGACAGCGCAATAGACAGAGGATTGATAGGAAAGGGCGCAGGGCACATCGTATACAAGCTTGCTAAAGAAAAGGACATCAGCATTAGAGAAGCCGGGCTATTATTGACAGAAGGCGAAGCCTGGGATGAAGTAAAATCTCTTTTCAATGGAGGTGCCAGGTAATGGAATTGAAACCAAATGAAAAATTAGATATTAAGGAAATATTAAAAGACCTTGAAAACTACAGACCAAAGAGAAGAGGCTGGCACTGGAGAGAAGGAGTTGGTGAAAAGAGGCAGATTGGGAAATTTGAGTATTACGATTCATCTGAAAATCTGAAACAAAGTCAGCCACTTCCGGCAGCAAAGTACTTTGACCAGATAGACCCACAACCACAGCCTGTTATCACAACCGAAATAGCCTCTGGAAGGTTTGAAGATGATATCAGAAGGATGAGAATGGCTGCATGGCACGGAGCAGATCACATAATGGTTATCCGTACAGCAGGCCAGTCACACTTTGAGAGCTTAATCGAGGGAACTCCACAGGGAGTAGGTGGAATCCCCATTAGTAGAAAACAAGTAAGGGCACAGAGAAAAGCTCTTGACTATATCGAAGAAGAAGTAGGAAGACCGATTAATTATCACTCATATGTTTCTGGAGTAGCTGGCCCAGAAATCGCCGTCATGTTTGCTGAAGAAGGCGTAAATGGAGCCCATCAGGACCCACAGTATAATGTCCTTTACAGAAACATCAACATGATCAGGTCATTCGTAGACGCCGCTGAAGCTAAAAAGGTCATGACTTGGGCTGATATTGCACAAATCGACGGTGCTCATAACGCAAATGCAACTGCGAGAGAAGCCTGGAAAGTAATGCCAGAGTTAATGGTTCAGCACGCTATCAACTCAATATTCTCTGTAAAAGTTGGAATGAAAAAGGGCAATATCTGCCTTTCAACAGTTCCTCCAACAGCGCCACCAGCACCTAGCATGAGAATAGACCTCCCATATGCGGTCGCATTGAGAGACCTGTTCAGGGAATACAGAATGAGAGCTCAAATGAATACTAAATATATGGAGTCCTCAACTAGAGAAGCTACTGTAACCCACGTACTGAACCTTCTGATTTCACAGCTTACATCAGCTGACATACAGTCGACAATTACACCAGATGAAGGCAGAAATGTTCCATGGCATATCTACAACATTGAAGCTACAGACACAGCAAAGCAAGCTTTTAATGGCATGGATGGACTTATGACCATGCTAGAGCTTAAGAGACATGGTTCCGAGTTGGGTGACAAAGTTAGAGAATTAAAAGAAAGAGCAATTCTCTTCATGGAAGAAATGATTGAGATCGGAGGATACTTTGAAGCAGTTGAAGCAGGTTTCTTCGTAGACTCTGGTTACTATCCTGAAAGAAATGGCGATGGTATCGTAAGAAAAATCGAAGGTGGAGTAGGAGTTGGCACAGTATACGAAAGAGATTCTGACTACATGGCTCCTGTAACTGCGCACTTTGGATACAACAACGTCGCTCAATTTGGAGACGAATTTGTTGCTGACCCATCGAAGCTTATAGGTGGAAGCACTTTAGAAGACCCATCAAAGATAATATATATTGACGAATTAGATGAAACAGATAACGTAAACGTTAGATTAGGTGAAGTTAAGAACCTAGTAGGCACAGACAACATCAAGCCTGAAATGGAGTGGAGAGGCGACGGAATTGTCCACCTTACCATGTTCCTTCCAACCGATATTCGTACTGCTGAATTTGCGTCCCTTGAATACGCTAAGAAGATGAACCTGAAGGATGCAGAGGTAATCCACAAGGAGGTAATGCAAGAATCAGAAGGTACGAGAGTTGAAGTTAAGGGAAGACTTGATGTGACTATCGATATTTCAACTCTAGTTATTCCACCAAAACCTGAAGAATTGTCAGAAGAGGAACTGAGAGAAGATATCGAGAAAAAACCGATGAAGGTTGTAGCTGCAACTGTAGGAGAAGATGAACACTCAGTTGGTATAAGAGAAATAATCGACATCAAGCACGGTGGAATTGAGAAATATGGTATAGAATGCCATATACTTGGTACTAGTGTTCCAGTTGAAAAGCTTCTCGATGCAGCTATAGAAATTAATGCTGATGCAATACTGACATCAACAATTATCTCCCACGACGACATCCACTATAAAAACATGCAGAAACTAAACGACTACGCTGTGGAAAGAGGAGTGAGAGACAAGATAATATTCATTGCTGGTGGAACTCAAGTTTCCAATGAACTAGCAGTGCAGCATGGAATGGACGCAGGATTTGGCAGGGGAACAAAGGGCTCTCACGTAGCTACTTTCCTAGTCAAGAAGAGACGAGAGATGAGCAATGAAGATTGATTTGCTCGTTGCAGAAATTGGCAGCACAACTACAGTAATAAACGCGTTTCACAATATAAATACAAACCCAGAGTTTTTAGGACAGGGACAGGGGGCTACCTCTGTCCTTCTGGGCGATGTAAACATTGGCCTTAGGGAAGCAATAGAAGACCTCTGTAAAAATCTGAACATTGACTCAGTTGAGTACGAAGAGCTCATAGCGACAAGCTCTGCCGCAGGCGGACTGAGGATGACAGTTCACGGTCTTGTGTACGATATGACAGTACGGGCTGCTAAAGAAGCGGCACTTGGTGCTGGTGCAAACATAAAGTATATAACTGCAGGCAAACTGAGGAAATCCGACCTGAGAAAGATAACAGAGATAAACCCAAATATCATTCTCATAGCAGGCGGAGTAGATTATGGTGAAAGAGACACTGCCCTTCACAACGCTGAACTCATTGCAGAACTGGGGCTGAATATTCCTGTTATATACGCAGGAAATGTCGAGAATCAAGAGGATATTAAGGATATTTTCGAAGAATCAGGAGTAGAATTGTACCTGGTTGAGAACGTGTATCCAAGAATTGACGAGCTTAATATTGAACCAACTAGAAAAGTCATTCAGGATGTCTTTGAGAGGCATATAATTCACGCTCCCGGAATGGAGCACGTAAGAGATATGGTTACTGGCAACATAATGCCGACACCAGGAGCAGTAATGGAAGCCAGTCAATTACTCTACGAAGAGCTTGGAGACCTAGTAACCATTGACGTAGGCGGCGCTACCACAGATGTCCATTCCGTGACTGAAGACAGTGAAGAGATAGCAAGAATTATCCTCAATCCCGAGCCAAAGGCAAAGCGGACAGTAGAAGGAGACCTTGGAGTCTACGTCAACATGAGAAATATCGTAGATATGGTCGGAAAAGAGGAACTGGAAAAGGAACTTGGAATAGACGACCAAGCCCTTAGAAATTTAATTGAACATCATATGCCCATACCAAAGTCTGAACTGGAAACCGACTTTGTAGAAGTGCTTACAGAACATGCTGCAGTCACAGCAGTTTCAAGGCACGCTGGAAAGCTCAAGCATATTTATGGACCCAGTGGTAAAAAGACAGTTGCAGAGGGTAAAGACTTAACAGGTGTAAAATATATCATAGGAACAGGCGGAGCTTTGACAAGACTTCCAGCAAAGAGAGAGATACTAAAGGAAATTCCCCGTTCAAACAACGGAACAGGGCTCCTTCCCAACGAGGAAGCTGAAATACTCATAGATGACCGATATATAATGGCATCCCTAGGAGTAATGTCAGTTAAGTACCCTGAAATAGCGCTGGACCTATTGCAAAAGAGCCTGGGACTTAGGTAGGAGGATTACAAGTGAGTTATCCCAGATTAGTAGTCGATACTAAAAAAATAGAAAACAACGTGAGGGCAATGGTTGCACTTACGAAAGCAAGAGGAATTTCAACAGCTGGTGTTACAAAAGTATTCTGCGCTGCACCGGAGCTGGTGAAGGCGTATGTAGACGGCGGAGTGGATTACCTTGCAGATTCCAGACTTCAGAACCTGAAGAGAATGAAGGATGCACCACTTCCAAAGATGATGCTTAGACTCCCCATGATTTCAGAAGCGGAAGAACTGGTTAAATACGCAGATATTTCCCTAAATTCCGAGATTGCTACAGTAAGAGCACTGAACAGCGCCAGCGAGAAAATCGGTAAAGTTCACAAAATAATATTGATGGCAGATTTAGGTGATTTGAGGGAAGGTTACTTCAAAGAAGAAGACATGTTTGATGCCATAAATGAAATAAAGGATATGAAGTGGATTGAGATAGCAGGAATAGGAGTAAACCTCACTTGCTATGGTGGAGTAATAGCTACTGCACCAATATTAAAGAGACTTACAGACCTTGCGGATAAAATTAGAGAGAAATTCGGTCTGAAGATTGAAATAGTATCAGGCGGAAACTCCAGCTCAATGCACCTAGTAGAAAAGGGAGAGATACCAGAGGGAATAAGCAACCTGAGATTTGGAGAAGTATTCGTCAACGGATCAGAGTCCGGCTATGGAAAACAGATGCCGGGGACAGACCCCACGGCATTCGTTTTAGAAGCAGAAGCAATAGAAGTCAAAGAAAAGCCATCCGTCCCAACAGAAGAGATTGGACGCGATGCCTTTGGTCAGATACCCACCTTTGTCGACCGAGGAGTTAGAAAGAGAATACTCTGCGCAATCGGTAAACAGGATGTAGACCATGGAACACTGTACCCGGAAGACAAAGGGCTCATAATATTAGGGGGAAGCTCCGACCATCTAATACTCGATGGCTCTGACTCCGAGACAGACTACAAACCAGGCGACATAGTACGCTTCAATATGCACTACGTCAGCATCCTGCGCCTAATGACATCAGAGTTTGTGGAGAAAGTTTATGAAAGATAGTGAATAGTAGGGGCTAGCTTTGCTGGCCATAGTGAATAACACAACGCTGTCATTCTGAGCGTTTAGCGAAGAATCTATGCTTTTAAAAATTACTGAAGAGGTTAACTTTATGTATTTTGTTTATATTATGTCTAATTGGAACAATAAAGTAATTTACACTGGTGTAACAAATGACTTAGGTAGACGAGTATATGAACATAAAAATAAATTAGTAGAAGGCTTCACTGAAAAATACAACGTGAATAAGTTAGTCTATTATGATTTAATAGAGGATATAATAGTAGCTATAAGTCGTGAAAAAGAGATTAAAGGATGGAAACGAGAAAAGAAGGATGAGCTAATTAATTCTTTTAATCCTAAATGGAAGGATATGTCGAAGGATATTTATTAAGATCCTTCGGTCGTCCCTCCCTCAGGATGACAGAAACGACACAACGCTGTCATTCTGAGCGTCAGCGAAGAATCTATGCTTTGTAATTGTCTCAAGATCCTTCACTTCGTTCAGGATGACAGAAACGTTTTAGACCATAGTACAGGAAGTGTCATACTGACAAACACACCCCTGTCACACTGACCGTCACAGCCCTGTCATTCTGAGCGTCAGCGAAGAATCTATGCTTTTATAATTGTCTCAAGATCCTTCACTTCGTTCAGGATGACAGAAAAGTTTTAGACCATAGTAACAGGAAGTGTCACACTGACAAACACAGCCCCGTCACACTGACCGTCACAGCCCTGTCATTCTGAGCGTCAGCGAAGAATCTATGCTTTGTAATTGTCTCAAGATCCTTCACTTCGTTCAGGATGACAGAAACGATACAGCTCTGTCATTCTGAGCGCTTAGCGAAGAATCTATGCTTTTATAATTGTTTCAAGATCCTTCACTTCGTTCAGGATGACAGAATTATCCCAAAAGGAAATGAGGAAAGTATGGATTTATTCTCAATGTCAATGGAAGAAAAACTAAAAAAAGCATCCCCACTTGCCGACCGAATGCGCCCAGTAACCCTGGAGCAGTTTGTCGGTCAGAACCATGTCCTGGGCGAAGGCAAATACCTGAACCGCTCGATCAAAGCCGACCGAATAAGCTCCATGATATTCTACGGCCCGCCCGGCACTGGCAAAACAACGCTCGCAATGATAATTGCCAACCAGACCAGCATGAGGTTCGAAAAGCTCTCTGCTGTTACTGCCGGGGTAAAGGACATCCGCGAAGTGGTAAAACGAGCCGAAGACAGTCTCGCCATGAATGGCAGAAAAACTATTCTCTTCATAGACGAGATCCACAGGTTCAATAAATCGCAGCAAGATGCACTGCTCCCATTTGTCGAGCGTGGAATTATTATACTCATCGGAGCCACAACTGAAAATCCATATTTTGAAGTTAATAAAGCGCTTCTTTCCCGAGCAATAGTAATTGTCCTCGAACAGCTTACTAGAGAAGACCTTCGCGCAATGATAGAGCGAGCTTTATCTGACCAAGAGAAAGGTTTGGGTAAGTACAAAGTTGATATAGACGATGAAGCAATGGATTATCTCCTTACAATTGCTCAGGGAGATGGCAGAGTTGCTTTAAATTCTCTTGAAATCAGCGTACTTTCTACTGACCCTGACGAATCAGGTCTTCGTAAGATTAACCTGGAGAGCATTAGAGATTCAATTCAGACTAAAGCTGCTCGCTACGATAAGGGCGGAGATGAACACTACGACACTATATCTGCATTCATTAAGAGCATGAGGGGGTCAGACCCCCAGGCAGTTTCATATTATCTAGCCAAGATGATAAACGCTGGAGAAGACCCAGTATTTATTGCTAGGCGAATAATAATCGCTGCATCGGAGGACGTTGGCAACGCTGATCCAATGGCACTTACGGTTGCTGTATCAGCCCTTGAGGCTGTCAAAGCTATAGGAATGCCAGAAGGCCGAATAGTTCTCTCTCAAGCAGCAATATACGTGGCGACTGCTCCGAAGAGCAACAGCAGCTACATGGCTATTGACGATGCTTTAAGAGACATTGAAACAAAGGAAATTGGAAGAGTGCCCGGACACTTAAGGGACTCCAGCTATTCTGGAGCAAAGAAGCTAGGACACGGAGATGGGTACCTTTATCCTCACTCATATCCAGACCATCACGTAAAGCAGACGTATCTCCCAGAAGGCTTTGAAGACAGTGTATATTATGTACCTTCTGATGAAGGATACGAAAAAGAAATCAAAAAACGGCTAAAATCATTGGAAAACGACAGCTAATCCAATTGACAACTACCGTCAAACTGTTTATAATTAGTAAAAACATTCAGGAAGATTGAGGAGGATGAACATGGGGTTATCTGTCAAAGATATTTATAGGAACGAATCAAACTACATTGGAAAAGAACTCGTTCTCGAAGGCTGGATTAAAACATCAAGGTCTTCAAAGAACTTTGGATTTATTGAGCTAAACGATGGTACATTCTTTAAGAATATACAGATTGTTTATGACGATACCTTAACAAATTTCTCGGAAGTTGAAAAACTTCCCATATATTCTGCAATAGAAGTAATAGGAACACTGGTAGAGACACCAGAAGCTAAGCAGGCTTTCGAGGTTAAAGCGTCTTCTGTGGTCCTCGTTGGAATGAGCGATAACGACTACCCAATTCAAAAGAAGAGGCACACCCTCGAATATCTGAGGACGATTGCACACCTAAGACCAAGAACAAACACTTACAGCGCTGTCTTCAGAGTCAGATCAGTGCTTGCCTTTGCAGTCCACAAGTTCTTCCAGGAGAGAGGCTATATCTACGCTCACACACCTATAATAACAGCTTCAGACGCTGAAGGTGCCGGTGAGATGTTCAGAGTTACTACACTGGACTTTGACGATGTTCCAAAGACTGAGGATGGAGATACAGACTTCTCCCAAGACTTCTTCGGCAAGGAGACAAACCTAACCGTAAGTGGACAACTTGAGGCAGAAGCATTTGCCCTTGCATTTAAAAACACTTATACTTTCGGACCTACTTTCAGAGCTGAAAACTCAAACACTGCTAGACACGCAGCCGAGTTCT
>JAVEXI010000090.1:0-4449 GCA_034004165.1 Gudongella sp.
ACTAGCTCAATGGATTGTGTTCCTCAGAGAAAAGAGGGTTTTGTCGATGCGAGGTTTGTACACATGGAGAAAGCCAAAGACTTAGTCAGATATGCAGATGAAAGAAAAGTAATACTAAAAGGGATAGAGATATTTGATCAAACGAGGTGATATTATGTCTTTCTCATCTCAAACTAAAAATGAGCTTTCGAGAATGGAAATTGAAGATGACTGCTGTGCACTTGCAGAGCTTTCCGCGTTAGTCAGAATGAATGGTTCAATTCAGCTTGCTTCTGAAAAGCAGATTAATCTTCGTTTTACTACTGAAAATGCAGCAATTGCCAGGAGAATATTCTCGATATTAAAGCTTCTGTATCAGACGGAAATCGAAGTTATGGTTCGTAGAAATAGACAGCTGAAGAAAAACAATTCCTATCTTATTGTCATTCACGACAAGGAGATATCCAGAAAAATATTGTCAGATGTAGGATTTATCAAAGAGGATATGTCCAATTTGTTTGACCCCACATACAGTATTCCAGAGGAAATCATATCTAAAAGATGCTGTAGAAGGAGTTATATCAGAGGTTCTTTTCTTGGAGGAGGATCACTCAGTAATCCTGAAAAAACTTATCACTTGGAGTTTGTAACAAACAGAGAGGAACATGCTGAGAATCTGAGAGACATTATTAATTCTTTTGGACTTTCGTCTAAGATTATACAGAGGAAAGAAAATTTTGTTGTGTATATCAAAGAAGGAGAACAAATTGTAGATATACTCAATATTATTGGTGCGCATCAAGCTCTTTTAAAACTTGAAGATATCAGAGTGTTAAAGGATGTCAGAAATAATATAAACAGAATAGTAAATTGTGAAACAGCAAATCTGGAAAAGACAATAGAAGCTTCAATTAGACAAAAGGAGAGTATAGAGCTAATAAGCAGAAAAATGGGTCTTGGCAGATTGCCTGACAATCTTAGGGAGATTGCTGAATTAAGACTGTCTTATCCAGATGCTTCATTGAAAGAGATTGGAGAGTTGGCAAATCCACCTCTTGGGAAATCGGGAGTAAATCATAGATTTAGAAAAATAGAAGAAATAGCTGAAGAGATCAGGGGAGGAGAATAGCGTTGGAAAAGAGAAAGGTTACCCTTACCAATCCGGAGGGATTGCATGCGAGGCCGGCTGCCTTGTTTGTGAAGGTTGCAAATAGATTTGAGAGTGAACTTGACATAGTCTCTGATTCCAGAAGTGTAAATGGAAAGAGCATAATCGGAATAATGTCTTTAGGAGCTTTTCAGGGAGAAGAGATAACTTTAATAGCTAAAGGCCCTGATGAAGCTGAAATGATTAACGAGTTAGTTAAATTTATTGAAGAAGGATTTCAGGAGGTGTAATCCTGATTGGCAAACATTATAGTAACAAACAACGAAAGAGTAAGAGAAAAGTTCAATGATTCATTTGATATCGTCTTCGTCGAAGGGCTGGACTATTTAAACGTTCTATACAAAGTTAGAGATTTAGTACACTTGGGACACGAATTGTTGACCCATCCTTTATCAGGTAGCGTAAAACCAAATGAGACACCATTTAAGAGTGTCATAATATCCGGAAAGAAGGGTTCATTTGACTCATCAGGGCTAACTATCCTTGAAGACAGCATACAAACTGCATTAAAGTTTAAAGGTAATAAGCCTATGCCAGTATGGCCAGAGACCATTCTGGAGGACTTCATGGTAATAGATTTGTCGCTGATGGAAAATGTGATTGAGAAACTTGGACATAGATAGTGATGTTTTGTGTTAATGGCTTCCTAAAGTGGAGGCCATTTTGACGAGAGGTGAGAATATGAGCAGTAAATTTGTACATTTACACGTTCATACGGAGTATAGTCTTCTGGATGGCTCCATAAGAATCAAAGATCTCATATCTCAGGCAAAAGAGCTTGGGATGGATTCTGTTGCCATAACGGATCACGGTGCAATGTTTGGAATAGTACAGTTCTATCAGGAGGCAAAGAGACAGGGAATAAGACCTGTACTGGGCTGCGAAGTTTATGTTGCAATGAAAAGCCGATTTAGCAGAGATCCAAAGGATAAAAGTCAGTATCATCTGGTACTATTGGCTGAAAACAACGAAGGCTACGAAAACCTTATGAAACTGGTATCTGAAGGATACGTCAATGGTTTTTATTATAAACCCAGAATAGACCACGAGCTCTTAAGAGAGAACAGCAAGGGTCTTATTGGACTGTCAGCCTGCCTTGGGGGAGAAGTGCAGCAATATCTTATGGATAATAATTACGAAGGTGCAAAAGAGGCTGCCATCCTCTACGACGAGATATTTGGAAGGGGCAACTTCTATCTTGAGTTACAAAATCATGGAATAGACGAGCAAATTCAGGTTAATGAGAATCTTAGAAAGCTGAGTGAAGAAACTGGTATCCCACTTATTGCAACAAATGATGTGCATTATTTGAGGCGAGAGGATGCAGTTGTTCACGACGTATTGCTATGTGTTCAGACAGGAAAAACTGTTGTAGACGAAGATAGAATGAAATTCCCTTCGGAGGAGTTTTATCTGAAGTCTCCAGAAGAGATGTATAGCCTGTTTCCGCATGACCAAAAGGCTCTGGAGAACACCGTTAAAATTGCAGAAAGATGCAATGTAGAGATAGAATTTGGGAAACTGCATTTACCGGATTTTGAACTTCCAGAAGGAACTGATAAAGAATTGTACTTTAAGAATCTCTGCATCCAAGGATTGAAGAACAGATATAGTGAACTCACTCCTGAAATAAACGAGAGATTTGAATACGAGCTTAATGTCATAACCCAGATGGGATATATAGATTACTTTTTAATTGTTTGGGATTTCATAAAATTTGCAAGAGACCACAATATTATGGTGGGGCCAGGCAGAGGTTCTGCGGCTGGCAGCATAATTTCTTATGCTTTGAATATCATTGATATCGATCCTTTAAAATACGGACTTCTATTTGAGAGATTTTTAAATCCTGAGAGGATTACAATGCCAGATATTGACATAGACTTTTGTTATGAAAGACGTGAAGAAGTTATTCAGTACGTAATTGAAAAATATGGTGCTGACAGAGTTGCACAGATAGCAACTTTTGGTACAATGGCTGCCAGAGGAGCTATTCGAGACGTAGGCAGGGCTATAAACATGCCCTATGGAGAAGTAGATTATATTGCCAAGCAGATACCTACAGAGCTTGGTATAACCATAGAGCGAGCTTTAGAAATTAGTAAAACACTTAGAGATGAATACGAATCCAATCCCGAAACCAGGCAACTTATTGACTATGCAAAAGCCGTCGAAGGACTGCCAAGGCATACTTCAACCCATGCCGCTGGTGTTGTTATTTCAAAAGAGCCAATAACAAAATACGCACCATTGTTGAGAAATAACGATGCAATTACAACCCAGTTTACAATGCTGGAGCTGGAAGAACTGGGTCTGCTGAAAATGGACTTTCTGGGACTTCGTACTTTAACTGTGATAAGGGATTCTGTAGACCTTATTAAAAAAGAACATGGGAATATCGTAGACTTTACAAAGATAGAAATGAATGACCCCAAAGTACTTCAGCTATTTGAAAAAGCTGAAACCCTGGGGATATTTCAGTTTGAAAGTGCTGGAATGAGAGCGTTTTTGAAGGACTTGAAAGCTGACTCCTTTGAGGATTTAGTTGCAGCAAACTCACTTTTCAGACCAGGCCCAATGAACCAGATTCCTACATTTGTTACATGTAAGCACGATCCTTCACAAATTTCATATCTGCATCCATCGCTGGAAAGCATACTGAATATGACTTACGGGTGTATAGTATATCAGGAACAAGTTATGGAAATAGTAAGAAGCCTTGGGGGCTATTCATTTGGCAGGGCAGACCTGGTTAGAAGAGCTATGGGCAAGAAAAAAATGGACGTTATGGAGAAGGAACGCAAAAACTTCATATACGGACAATCTGACGAAGAAGGAAACATCTTATTGTCAGGTGCCATAAGAAACGGAGTAGATGAAAAAACTGCATCCAAAATATTTGACCTTATGATTGACTTTGCCAACTATGCATTTAATAAGTCACACTCAGCTGCATATGCAGTTATTGCATACAGAACGGCATGGCTTAAGACGTATTATCCTGTGGAATTTATGGCAGCTCTGATTTCGTCAATTATGGGAGATACGGCACAGGTATCCCTTTATGTTCAGGAATGTAAAAGGCTTGGAATTAAGATACTGCCTCCAGATATAAACCATTCTGAAGCTAAATTTACGGTCGACAACAGACAGATACGATACGGGCTGACTGCAGTAAAAAATGTAGGCGCAAACCTGATCTCAGCTATTGTAAGAGCTAGAAAAGACGGTAAATTTAAAAGTTTTGCAGAATTTATCGAATGAGTAGAAAAAAGTGATAGCTCTGTACTGAACAAGCGTGC
>JAVEXI010000032.1:0-21366 GCA_034004165.1 Gudongella sp.
TGTTCCCTCACTATTGTTCACCCCCTGATTGTACTAAATAAATAAAGGTCTCACACGCAGACGCATAGAGACCCAAATTTTCGAAATTTGATAATTCTCACCTAGGTAGGAAATTAAGCCAAAGGCACCTACTGTCTGCGGTAAATTATTTAACTGACTTTGAAAGTATATCAGACACTAGCTTTAGTGTCAACTATTCTGTAAGTTTTCCAGGATTTATTTTTATGCCAGGGCCCATTGTACTAGAAATCGCTACAGTCCTCATGTATTTACCTTTAGCTGCAGCAGGCTTGGCTTTAATTATTGCTTCGATTATTGCCTGAAAATTTTCGTTAAGCTTTTCAGTTCCAAAGGAAACTTTTCCTATGGGAACGTGAACGATACTGGCTTTGTCTACTCTGTATTCAACTTTACCAGCCTTAATCTCATTAACTGCCTTTTCGATTTCAAAAGTAACAGTTCCTGATTTTGGGTTAGGCATAAGACCTTTAGGTCCAAGAATCCTACCGATTCTTCCAACAACACCCATCATGTCTGGAGTAGCTACTACTACGTCAAAATCCAACCATCCTTCAGTCTGGATTCTTGCTACCATTTCGTCTCCGCCGACAAAGTCTGCTCCAGCATCTTCTGCTTCTTTAACCTTGTCTCCTTTAGCAATTACCAAAACTTTTCTGGTCTTGCCTGTGCCGTGCGGAAGTACTACAGCACCTCTTACCTGCTGATCTGCGTGTCTTGGGTCTACTCCAAGTCTCACTGACAGCTCTATTGTTTCATCAAATTTAGCTTTTGCTGTCTGTTGTACAAGTTCCAGAGCCTCTACAGTATCGTAAAGTTTAGTTCTGTCAACCAGCTTTGCGCTATCCTGATAATTTTTACCTCTTTTAGGCATTTCTAAAAACCTCCTTGTGGTATTAGCGAATCAATTCTCCCACGTACTTATTTTTCTACTTCAATTCCCATACTTCTCGCTGTTCCAGCGATCATATCCATAGCTGCTTCAAGTGAACCAGCATTAAGGTCGGGCATTTTTACTTCAGCTATCTGCTGGAGTTGTGCCTTTGTGAGTTTTGCAACTTTAATCTTATTAGGTTCTTTTGAGCCAGATTCAAGTCCCACTGCCTTTTTAATTAGTACTGGTGCAGGAGGAGTCTTTGTTATAAATGAAAAAGACCTGTCCTGATAAACTGTAAGTACCACTGGTATAATCATACCTACCTGGTCAGCTGTTCTTGAGTTGAACTCTTTTGTAAATTGCATAATATTGACTCCGTGTGGTCCCAGTGCTGTACCTACTGGTGGCGCTGGTGTGGCTTTTCCAGCCGGAATCTGTAATTTGACAAGAGCCATAACTTTTTTTGCCATGTTTCCACCTCCTCATTTCATTGTGGTAAAGCGGGATAAACCCTCCCACTGCGCTGCTATTTATAAAGCAATTATGCTTATAAACCTTATTACATTTTTTCTATCTGATCAAAATCCAGTTCGACAAGAGTCTCCCGCCCAAACATGGATACGTAAACTTTTGCCTTTCTCTTCTCCATATTGACACTTTCTATAGTGCCAATGAAGCTCTCAAACGGACCATCCACAACCTTAATGACGTCTTTAGCCTTAAGGTCAATAATGGGCATGACAATTTTCTCCTGAACTCCAAGTGCTCTGACTTCAGAATCTGACAAAGGAACAGGCTTTGATGACGGTCCGACAAATCCGGTCACTCCCCTGGTGTTTCTGACGAGATACCAGGATTCGTCATTTATTATCATCTTGACGAGAACATAGCCAGGGAACATTTTTCTTTCCTTAAGCTTTTTCTTTCCAGACTTGGTTTCCATATATTCTTCCGTGGGCACTGCCACTTCAAATATATCATCCCTCATCCCTCTGTTCTCGACCATTTTTTCGAGGTTGGCCTTAACTTTGTTTTCATGACCAGAATAAGTGTGGACTACATACCATTTGGCATTCCTGGCTCTTTCTTCCCTACTTAATTCTTTTTCCGCCATTTTTCAGGACCTCAATAAGGTCCTTCCCTCCCTTGTATTACGAAATAATCAACGACAAAACGTAGCCTATTGCAATATCGAGCACATAGACTATGATTGCTGCAAGAATACTGATGAATATTACTACGCTGGTATTATTCACTAGTTCTTTTTTACCAGGCCAGATGACCTTTTTAATCTCAGATTTTACACCTCTGAAATAAGCTTTCATTTTATCGCTGGATTTAACAGTTTCAGCTCCTGCTGCCATTGTTTCACATCCTTCAATATAAATAGTTATTTTGTTTCTTTGTGCGTTGTGTGAGTCTTGCAAAACTTACAGTATTTCTTAAGTTCAATTCTCTCTGTGGTATTTTTCTTGTTCTTTTTAGTAATATAGTTTCTCTGCTTGCATTCGGTACAAGCCAATGTGACTCTGTCTCTCATTTGTCGCACCTCCCACCCTTTTCTAATCAGTATCAATAATGTATGCACAAATATTCAGGGCACAATTTCCCATTATTTTAAGAGTACTTATATAAACTATCATAAATAAAAATAGCTGTCAATAAATTTTGGCTCCTAAATATTGGCTTCATCAAAAAGACTAGGTCGTAAGACCCAGCCTTTATTTTTTATTCGTGAACCTTGGTTACTACTCCGGCTCCTACTGTTCTTCCGCCTTCTCTTATAGCAAACCTTAGGCCTTCTTCCATTGCTATCGGAGTAATCAGCTCTATTGCAAATCTTGCGTTATCTCCTGGCATTACCATCTCTACGCCTTCTTCAAGTTGGATATCACCTGTTACGTCTGTCGTCCTAAAGTAGAACTGTGGTCTGTATCCGTTGAAGAATGGTGTGTGTCTTCCACCCTCTTCTTTGCTCAGTACGTATACTTCTGAGTCAAATTTTGTGTGTGGCTTGATTGATTTTGGCTTTGCTAATACTTGCCCTCTTTCTATGTCTGTCCTTTGTACTCCTCTTAGTAGTACTCCTATGTTGTCGCCTGCCTGAGCTTCGTCAAGAAGCTTCCTGAACATCTCTACTCCTGTTACTACTACTGTTCTTGGCTCGTCTGTCAGTCCGACTATCTCTACGTTGTCGCCTGTCTTTACTACGCCTCTTTCTACTCTGCCTGTTGCTACTGTTCCTCTACCTGTTATTGAGAATACGTCCTCTACTGGCATTAGGAATGGCTTGTCTATTTCTCTTTCTGGCTGTGGAATGTACTCGTCTACTGCTGCCATTAGCTTCAGTATCTTTTCTCCCCACTCTCCGTCTGGATCTTCAAGGGCTTTTAATGCTGAGCCTGTTACTATTGGTGTGTTGTCTCCATCAAATTCATATTCTGATAGTAGTTCCCTTACTTCCATTTCTACTAGTTCAATTAGCTCTGGGTCGTCTACCATGTCTTCTTTGTTTAGGAATACTACTATTCTAGGTACTCCTACTTGCCTTGATAATAGTATGTGCTCTCTTGTCTGTGGCATTGGTCCGTCTGCTGCTGATACTACTAGGATTGCTCCGTCCATCTGTGCTGCTCCAGTTATCATGTTCTTTACATAGTCAGCGTGACCTGGGCAGTCTACGTGTGCGTAGTGTCTGTTTTCTGTCTCATACTCTACGTGTGATGTGGAGATGGTGATTCCTCTTTCTCTTTCTTCCGGTGCCTTGTCTATGTGTGCATAGTCGATAAATTCACCTGAGCCATACTTCTTGTTTAGTACTAGTGTTATCGCTGCTGTCAATGTTGTCTTACCGTGGTCTACGTGTCCTATTGTCCCAATGTTTACGTGGGGTTTGGTTCTTTCAAATTTTTGCTTTCCCATTCTTATTCCTCCTTGCATTTTTAAGAAAACTCGTCCGGGTGTTTCTATTCTTCTATGGAGCCCACGAGCGGACTCGAACCGCTGACCTCTTGCTTACCATGCAAGTGCTCTACCGCCTGAGCTACGTGGGCTTACAATATGTTATTTTACTATTGAACTATACTGTTGTCAATACACTATTGTCCAATATAAAGATATCTTTCCATCTTTCTCTTAACCCGTTGCAAAGCATTGTCGATACTCTTGACGCGACGGTTTAGCTCAGTCGCAATTTCCTCATAACTCCTTCCCTCAAGGTAGAATTTAAGTACTTCTCTTTCAAGAGAAGAAAGTAAATTATCAAGCTTTTGCTCAATGCTATCCATGTATTCCTTTCCGATAAAAAGTTCCATTGGATCGGCACTACTTGCAACACATGCAGATTCAACGTAACCATTGTCTCCGTTGCCATAACCGGTTCGACTTAAGGATACGTATGTATTAAGTGGAAGATGTTTTTGTCTGGTTGCTGTTTTAATCGCAGTAATCAGCTGCCTTGTGACACAAATGTCTGCAAAGCTTCTGAAAGAGGCAGATCTAAATTCATCGTAAGTCCTAACGGCTTTGTACAGCCCAATCATGCCTTCCTGAACTATGTCGTCTCTGTCGGCGCCTACAATATAATAAGAATTGGTTTTCATCTTTACAAAATCCTTATACTTGTAAAAGATATATTCCAGCGCCCTGTTATCCCCAGCATTTGCCAGTTCAACTATTTTCTCATCTGTCATATCGTCGTAGTCGTCCTGTTGCAGATAGTGTTCTCTATGCAGGCTCATTATGTTACCTCCAGCAGAAATAAGTCTATTTATCCCAGTCTTTGAGCTTATTTTCCAATCTGTCAGATACTCTCCCAAGCTGCAAGTCATTTTTAAGGTTTATCTTTTTTCTTCTCCTAGTCACCAGCTTCATCTCATCGTTTATTTCAGCTTCCAGCTCCCTTGCAGAGAGCCTTATTCCCCCTCTTGACAGTATGAGTTCCTGTTCTGTCCTGTCAGAGGTTGCAACCCTTATTCTCTTCACTCTGCCAAATTCATCGAGCATTCTTTCGATGTAGTAATCGGCAAGCTCTCCTTCTTTTGTGTAAACAACCTTGATTCCCTTGTATTCTTCTTCTTTCCTTATACTACCTTTCACCAGGTGAGCATCAAAGACCACTATAGTTTCTACTTTAGTATAATGGTGATACTCAGAGAGCTTTTCAAGCAAATCAAGCCTTGCCTGCTCAAAGTCGACAGCTGCAGTTTTCTTAAGGCCTTCCCATGCATTTATTATATTATAGCCGTCGACTACAAGTATTTCTTTCGGCCTGTTCCTACTGGCCATTTGATTGCCTCACTACTTCATATATAAGAATTGACGCTGCATTAGAAGCATTTAGTGATGATATCTTTCCTTTCATTGGAATACTTACCAGATGATCGCAGTTTTCACGGACAATTCTCGACAGTCCCTTACCCTCTCCGCCTACTACAATTGCAACTGCTCCTGTCATATTGGTGTTACTGTATGTTTCTTTTGCAGCAGCATCAGCTCCGTATAACCAAAGTCCTTCTTTCTTAAGGCGCTCCATAACCTGGACTATGTTCCCTTCCTGAGCAATTCTCATATGCTCCACTGCTCCAGCAGAGCTCTTATAGACAGTCTGATTCACCATTGCTGATCTTCTTCTTGGTATAATAACCCCATGAACACCTGCACACTCCGCGGTCCTCACTATAGCACCAAGATTGTGGGTATCCTCAACTCCATCGAGTATAACAATAAAAGGCTTTTCTCCTTTTGATCTGGCAAATTCCAGTATTTCTTCAATCGAAGAATACTCGTATCCAGTTACAAGTGCAACGACTCCCTGATGAGCATTGCCCTGTGACATAGAATCTAGTTTCTGTCTGTCAACTTGCTGGATAACTATATTTTTGTCTCTTGCCATTCCGATTATCTTTGTTATAGATCCTTTTAGGTCTCCTTTAAGGATATAAAGTTTGTCTATTTGCTTATCAGCTTTCAATAACTCCAGTACAGGGTTTCTTCCAGCCACATACATTTCATTCATTAGAATTCTCCTGGTTTTCTGACCTTTGATTGCTTAATTCTTCATTCATATTTTTGTAAAATTCTCTTACTTCCTTAATTTTGCCACATGTCATTATGCCTTCAGGACAAGGTCCATTTACACACCCAGGCCCTGCATTTTTAAATAATACTGGGTACACTTTCTTCACTTCTCTTAACATTTCTATAGCCATTTCCCTTATTTCCCACTGAGCTCTCAGGCATGTCCTCAAAGCAAAGAAATTCATAAGGTTTCTAGCATTCATAGTAGCTACTATCTTTGTTTCGCAGGCATTTGGAAATACGTATCTGGCGTCCTCAATAGCTTCCTTTTCAGCCCTCGATTTGGCATCTTTTTCTTTTCTTCCCTCAGATATGTATTTTTCATAATGCTTTTTGTATAGAATATCTGCTATGCGGTCGTATGCTTCCTGATCCCTTTCCATAGCTTCTATAAAGACTTTTCTTGCCTCTTCATCCTCTTCAATATTTGGAGGAATAATATATTCAAATTGATCAAGCTTTACATATCTTTGCGACTGCTGAGAATAGCTTGCCAGCCTATGTCTTACAAGCTGATGTGTCAAAGTCCTAGAGACTCCCTCTATCCCAAAAGTAAAGCTCACATGCTCTATTGGACTTTCATGTCCAAGATCCATGAGCATACCCAAAAACTTTTCAATCTGAGCATCGTCCTGTCCTTCTTCAATTTCTGAAATTCCAACTGGTGAATAACAAAGCTTCGCTGCTGAAGCCACTAATCTTTCCCCATCTGGAGTGTATCTGAGCAGCTGTACTTTCACTAATAATTCCTCCTAACTCTTAATCCTGATTATATTATTGAACAATTCTGCAAGTCTTTTGTCATTCCCCAGTAGATAAAGGTATCCAAACAGGCATTCAAGTCCCGTAGCGTATTTGTAATCGATGAGGTCTGCATTTTTAGGAGATGTATTGGTCTTCGCATTTCTCCCTTTTAATACAACCTTTTTCTCGTCATCATCAAGCATCTCATAAAACTCGTGAAGTAATTCAGCCTGAGAACTGGCGCTCACGTATCCAGTTGCATTCTTGTGTAAAAGCTTTGCATTCTGGTCTCTTTTAAGGATTAGTGTCCTAATAAATAACTCGTAAACGGCATCTCCAACATAAGCCAGTTGAAGCGGCGACATCATCGATATATCCTCTTTTGTTAGGGAAGTATTAACTTCCCTAAACACATTAAAATCTAAAGCTAAACTCTTTTCCATTTTACACCATCTTTTGTATCCTCGAGGATAATACCCTTTTCTTTTAATTCATCTCTTATTTCATCAGCTCTCTTAAAATCCCTTGCACTTCTGGCTTCAGTTCTTTCTTCTATGAGCCTTAAGATATCTTCATCGGGAATCTCTTCACTTTTAGTAAGAATCCCCAGCACCTTCGCAAGTTCCATAAGAGTGTTATATGCGTATTTTATGTCTGACACAGCGCTATTTTCGCTAATTTCAGAGTTCGTAAATTTGACGAGGTCAAACACTGCAGCTATTGCATCAGCAGTATTTATATCATCTTCCATGCTTTCTATAAAATCATTCTTAAAAGCATCAATTTTTGAGATAAAATCTGTACTTGCTTTACTGTCTGCATCTTTAGATGATTCCATGCAATACTCAAGATGTTTCTTAGCATTATAAAGTCTCTCCAGACCGTGCATGTTCTGGTCCATGACCTCTCTGCTGAAATTTATGGGAGACCTGTAGTGTGCTGACAGTAAAAAGAACCTCAAAACTTCTAAATCGTACTCTTCCTTTATTTCCTTCAGAGTAAAGAAGTTCCCAAGAGACTTCGACATTTTCTGATTATCAACAAACAGCATACCATTGTGCAGCCAATAGTTTGCAAATGGTTTGCCTGAAAGAGTCTCTGACTGAGCTATCTCATTCTCATGGTGTGGAAATTGAAGGTCTTCTCCACCTGAGTGGATATCTATAGTTTCACCCAAAAGAGTTTTTGCCATTACTGAACACTCTATATGCCACCCTGGTCTTCCTTTGCCCCAAGGGCTATCCCAAGATGGTTCGCCAGGTTTCTCTTTTTTCCAAAGTACAAAGTCTAAAGGATTTCTCTTTTCAACATTTACCTCTATTCTTGCACCACTCAGCAACTCGTCTATATTCTTTTTGCTCAGTTTGCCATAGTCTTTTGCGCTATCTACACTAAAATATACATTCCCATCTACCGCATAGGCAGCACCTTTTTTCTCCAATTCGCCAATAAACTGTATCATCTGTGAAATATAATCTGTCGCCTTGGGATGAATTGTATTGTAATCGTATACACTCAAAGCTTGGGCATCCTCTTTAAATGCTTTAATGTACCTATCAGCAACTTCTTCAACCGTTATGTTCTCTTCTTTTGCCTTATTTATCAATTTATCGTCGATATCAGTAAAATTAACAACAAATTTTACATCATACCCTCTGTAGATAAAAAACCTCCTAAGGGTGTCAAATACTACCAGAGGTCTTGCATTGCCAACATGGATGAAATTATATACTGTAGGCCCACAGTTATACATAGAAACCTGTCCCTCTACCAGTGGTATAAATTCCTCTTTTTTTCTTGTAAGTGAATTAAATAATTTCATAAGTTACCTCCGTCTTAAATAACAAGGATCGCTTCAAAGACTTGAAGGCGATCCTTGTAAAAATCAGTATACAAGCATCTCTCGTCTGTACAACCATTCTACACGATAATGCCCGTTATTTCAATAGTTGCTCTGCCCTGCTGTAGACCAATCCAGCTCTGTCAATTATCTTTTCTTTGCCCAGCAAATATAATACATTTACGAGTTCTGGTCCGTGTGCGCTACCAGTAATAGCTACTCTCACGGGCATAAATAAGTTCTTACCTTTTATCCCAGTAGATTTCTGAATTAGTTTCATAAAACCTTTAGCATATTCCATGTCGATACTTTCTACTTCTTTAAGTTCATTTCTAATGGCATCCATAAGAATAAGTGCGTTTTCATTCTTAAGGTATTCATCAAATGTATCTTCATCAATATCAATATTATCTTTCAGTATAAAGTCTACTTTTTCTGGAAGTTCAGCCAAAGTCGAAATTCCTTCGCGAACGGTATCGACCAATATTGAAAGCCATTGCTTCTTGTTTTTAGCAAAATCTTCTGTAATGAGTCCTGCGTTTACAAGATAAGGAATCCCCAAATCAGTTATCTCGTCAAGCTCTCCATCTCTAATGTAATGACCATTTACCCAGTCTAATTTGTCCTTATCAAATATACCTCCGGTCTTAGAAACCCTTTCAAAAGAGAATCTTTCAACCATTTCTTCCATAGATAGTATTTCCTCATTGTCATCAGGACTCCAACCTACTAATGCAAGATAATTTACAAGAGCCTCTGGCAAATAACCTTTTTCTCTGAAGTCATCCACTGATACATCGCCGTGTCGTTTGGACAATTTCTTTCTTTCTTTGTTTAAAACCGTTGGAAGATGCACATAAGTTGGCTTATCCCAACCAAAGGCTTCGTATAGATAAATATGCTTGGGCGTTGAAGGAAGCCATTCTTCTCCCCTGACGATATGGGTAATCCCCATAAGGTGATCATCCACAACTACAGCCATATGGTATGTCGGGAATCCATCAGATTTCAAAAGCACCTGATCGTCTATATCATTCGTATTAATTGATATGTCACCTCTAACAATATCGTGAAAATTAATATCTGTATTATGAGGAAGCTTAAGCCTTACTACGTGTTCTTCTCCTTGAGCAACTCTCTTCTTAGCTTCTTCCAATGGAATATTCCTACAGAATCCATCGTATTTAGGCACCATACCCTTAATTTTTTGTTCTTCTCTTACTGCATCAAGTCTTTCTTTTGAGCAGAAGCAATAATATGCATGCCCCTTCTCTATCAACTCTTCAACATACTCTTTGTAAATATTCAACCTTTTCGACTGAATGTATGGCCCAAACTCTCCTCTTTCTACTACCTTACCATCTTCAATGAATACGCCTTCATCATATTTAACTCCTGACCATTCCAAAGACTGTATTAGGTTTTCTATGGCTCCTTCAACAAATCTCGTCTGGTCGGTATCTTCTATTCTCAAAACAAACTTTCCGTTATTCCTCTTTGAAAACAGGTAATTGTATAATGCAGTACGCAATCCACCTATATGAAGGTAGCCCGTCGGGCTGGGAGCAAATCTTACTCTTATTTCATCCAATTATAGCACCTCCAATTATCTGATATTTAATTCTAAATCTTCTTCTTTGAATGCATCTCTTATAAGTTCTTCAAGTTTGCTTATAGATACCTCTTCTCTTCCTTCATTCTTTCTCAGAGAAAACTCTACAACACCTTCTGATGCTCTCTTTCCAACAGTAATTTGTATGGGTATACCTATAAGTTCTCGATCGTTGAACTTTACTCCAATTCTTTCGTTTCTATCATCTAGAAGTGTTTCTACTCCCATAGATTCGAGTTTTGCGTAAATAGCTTCTCCAAGTTGTGACTGCTCTTCATTCTTCGTATTGGCAACTGTGATGATTGCGTGGTATGGTGCCGCAATAAGTGGCCACACTATACCTTTCTCATCGTGAAATTGTTCTACGATTGCTGACACAGTTCTCGAAACTCCAACCCCATATGAACCCATAAGAAAGTGCTTTTCTTTTCCATTTACATCAAGAAAAGTAGCATCTAAGCTGTCACTATATTTTGTACCCAATTGGAAAATGTTCCCGACTTCTATACCTCGTGCCATTTTCAGAGGTCTTCCACAATCAGGACAAACATCTCCTTCTGATACCATTAAAAGGTCTCCAGCCACTTCTCCGTTAAAATCTCTACCGTAATTGGCATTTATTATATGGTGATCAGTCTCGTTGGCTCCAATAATGAGGTTTGTAATGCCAGTGATCCTCTCATCTACAATAAGTCTGGTTCCTTCTTTAAGCCCGATAGGCCCTGTGAAGCCTTTATTTGCTCCAGTTATACTAATTATAACTTCTTCATCAGCCATTTCCAATTCATGTTCTGCTACCTTAAGATAGTTTGCAAGCTTTGTTTCGTTTAACTCTCTGTTTCCAGGAACCATTACTACCACAGGAATACCTGCAGCTGTATACACCAAAGCTTTTCCAAAAGCGTATTCTTCTGAATTGAAGAATTTCACCAAGTCTTCAATTGTCTTTATATCTGGTGTAAACACTTTTTCCAAATCTTTCACTTCATCCGTTTGAACAGGCAAGGTATAAATTACTTCGGCCTTTTCATCTGTCGCTGCATAATCGCAAGAATCGCAATAAGCTACGACACCTTCACCAACGTCACTCATTGCCATAAATTCGTGAGAAACTTTACCACCCATGGCACCAGTGTCTCCCTGAACCACTTTATAGTCCAGTCTCAGCCTTGTAAAGATTGCATCGTAGGCATCCCACATATTCTGGTACGCTGCCTTTAGTCCATCTTCATCTATATCAAAGCTATATGCATCCTTCATAATAAATTCTCTTGCTCTCATAAGCCCAAATCTTGGCCTTTTTTCATCTCTGTATTTAGTTTGTATCTGATAGAGATTTAGAGGCAGTTGTTTATAAGATTTAATTTCATCCTTTATTAAATCAGTAAAATATTCTTCGTGAGTAGGTCCAAGACAGAACTCTCTTTCATTTCTATCTCTCAGTCTCCACATTTCCGGGCCAAAGTTTTCCCATCTTCCAGAGGCTTCCCACAATTCTCTAGGCTGGATTGCAGACATAAGAAGCTCCTGGGATCCTGCTTTATCCATTTCTTCTCTTACTACTTTTTCAACCTTTCTGATTGACCTGTAACCTAGTGGAAGATATGAATACACTCCACTGACGAGTTTTCTTATCATTCCGGCCCTTAACAGAAGCTGATGGCTTGGAATTTCAGCCTCAGATGGAACTTCTCTTAATGTTGGCATATACATCTTTGACATTCTCATTAATTTCACCTCTACATAGTTATTATCTTACTAAAAAACCCTTCATCTCAGCAAGAGACGAAGGGTAGATTCCGCGGTACCACTCTTATAAACCATATTGGTTCACTTATAAGCCTTAACGCGGCTAAACGTCTTTTACAAGATACTCCGGGGCAGGTTCACAACTCAGCGGGCCAGAGACCTTTCAGCCGTGGGTCTCCTCTCTGAGGCCATGAGGACTGCTAATATTCCCCATCTTCGTTAATATTTTACAGTTTACACAATACCTTTGTGATTGTCAAATTATTTTTTCCAAAAGGCATACACACTGAGCTGAAATGCCCTCTTCTCTGCCTTCAAAGCCCAACCATTCAGTCGTTGTAGCTTTTATTCCCACTGCATCATCTGCTACACTGAGCGTTTTGGCAATGTTTCTTTGCATTTCATCAATATATGGTGCTAGTTTTGGCTTTTGAGCTGCTATTACGCAGTCAGCATTTGACAGTCTATAGCCTCTGCCAGTTATCATGTCATTTACTCTTTTAAGTAACAGGAGGCTGGAAATATCCTTATATTCCATGTCGGTATCTGGAAAATGCTTGCCTATATCTCCCAGGGCTAGCGCACCAAGCATAGCATCCATTAAACAGTGTACTAAAACATCTGCATCAGAATGTCCTAATAGCCCCAGGCTGTGAGGAATTTCAACTCCTCCTATAATAAGTCTTCTATCTGGAACTAGCTTATGAACATCGTAACCTAAACCTATTCTCATCTGCTCCTCCTAATAACTGTCAGAACTGATGGCTCCTGAGTACTTTCCAGAAGCTATAAGCTCGGCCACAATCAGGTCTTCTGGCGTTGTAATCTTTATGTTGTCGTAGCTTCCCATTATCATCGTAACAGGATAACCCTTCTTCTCAACCAGAGAGCTGTCGTCTGTTCCAAGTATACCTTCGGATATAGCGTATTCGTAGCCTTCTTTTAAAAGCTTTGCTTGAAAACACTGTGGTGTCTGGGCAGCCCACAACATAGATCTCTTAGGTGTATGGTGAACTATGTCCGATTCATCTAACACCTTAATAGTATCTTTTAGCGGAACGCCAATCACACAGGCGCCTAATTCATAAGCTCCTTTAATTCCGCGAATAATGGATTCTTGTCTTACAAAAGGCCTTGCTCCATCGTGAGTCAGGATAATATCAGTATCCTCTCTTAGAGCCATAATCCCATTGTAGACTGAATCTTGTCGTTCTTTGCCACCTTTCACAATTCTTGTAACTTTTCTAAAACCGTACTTTTTTACGATTTCTTTGCGGCAATAGTCGACTTCGTTCTCTTTTGAGACTACAATTATTTCGTCTATATATTTACAATCTTCAAATTTACCTATTGTATGTGCAAGAATAGGTTTATTATCGATTACAATAAATTGTTTATTTATTTTGCTTCCCATTCTGTTGCTCATTCCTGCGGCAGCAATTATTACCGAAACAAATTTACCTCTGTACATCCTTTCACCTCGTCGATATAAACTTCTTTAGACGGCTTTTTCAGCTAGGACTTTAGGCTTTGCAAATATCATCCGCCCTGCAGAGGTCTGCAGTACCGATGTTACAACTACTTCTATGGTCTCGCCGATGAACCTCTTTCCAGATTCTACAACAATCATGGTTCCATCGTCAAGGTAAGCAAGTCCCTGACCTGATTCTTTCCCATCCTTGACAACTGTAATCACCATTTCTTCACCAGGAAGTACTACTGGTTTAACTGCATTTGCAAGCTCATTAATGTTGAGAACTTCTATCCTTTGAACTTCTGCAACTTTATTCAGGTTGTAGTCGTTTGTAATTATTTTTCCTTTAAGCATCTGCGTCAATTTTAGAAGCTTGGAATCAACTTCACTGATATCTTCAAATTTTTTCTCGTGTATAATAATTTCTGTATCAAGTTCGTTCTGGATTCTGTTTAGAATATCCAGGCCTCTTCTCCCTCTGTTTCTCTTCAGACCGTCAGATGAATCCGCTATATGCTGAAGCTCTTCCAACACGAATTCTGGTATTACAAGTGGTCCCTCGATAAAGCCAGTCTTTACGATATCAGCAATCCTTCCGTCGATAATAACGCTAGTGTCCAAAATTTTAGGAGAAGATTTAGACGACTTAGATTTATCTCTCCCACCTTTTTTTGAACCAGTAACGTTGCCAGCCAGATTCCCTAAATTCGTAGTAATATCCTCAAGATTTCTGGAAGGTATCTTTATCCCCAGGTATCCTAGTATCCCATATAATATGATGGAACCTATTACTCCGACATAAGGTATGTTTAGCTTATACAAAGGCTGACTTAAAAGCGTCGCTATTACAAGTCCTATTATAAGCCCAACAGCACTTAATACTATGTTTTGAATAGTAAATTTCTGCAGTTCAGTTTCTATAACTTTAGCGACGTTCTGGCCTAGCTTCATGATCCAATTAGAAAAAACGAAAAATATAATTCCAAAAGTAAAAATAAAAATTAGAATCATAACAAGCTCATTTATGCCAGAGTGGCTGAACAGTTCAAACTGATTCGCTAAGTTATAAACAAGATAACCAGTCAGCATCCCGAACAGCCCAATCATTATTCTTATTGCCTTTTTTATCATGCACTCACCTCCAATTAACAATATCTACCATTATACTTTGTTTACTGACAAATATCCATCGTTATTTATTACCCTTTTACCTCAGATTCCTTGATTGCAGCCGTTACGATTTCCTCAACTTCATTGATCTCTCTGCCAGATGCCAAAACAAGTTCACTCAATAGCATCTGCCTTGCGTTGCCTAACATTTTTCTCTCTCCAGTAGACAGCCCTTTTTCATCATCCAATATCGCAAGGTTTCTCACTACTTCTGCAATTTCATTGATATCTCCAGTCTTAATTTTTTCCATATTCATACGATATCTTCTGTTCCAGTTTTGAGGCATTTCAGTTCTTTTGTCACGCAATATCTCTATGACACTTTCAATATCGTTTTCATCTATGATAAATCTAACTCCTACTTCATATACATTTGATACTGGCACCATAACTTTCATGTCACCAATTGGCATACGAATAATAAAATACTCCCTTATTTCTCCAAGTATCTCTTTCTTTTCTATTTTTTCAATTATTCCAGCTCCATGCATCGGGTACACAATTTTATCTCCGATATGAAACATAGGCTCCACTCCTCTCATATCCCTACCTTTAAATTATACCCTAATGCTTTGCTCATGTAAAGCTTATATATTATCATAATTCAATAATTTATGTCAACTCTATTTTATTAAATTAATTCTTGCAAATATTAACTATATTAGGCATTTCACGTATTAATGGTTTGACAATCATTGACTTCTCAACGTATAATTAAGTTGACGCTCTAATAAGGAGGTAAAAAGAATGAGCAACAACGAATCAAGACTTATTACTGAACTGCAAGAACAGACATCAGAAGTTCTTGTCAGGCACAGGAGTATCCTGGATATTATGACTAAACTGGACGAATACAATGCCAGAATAAACAGAGCAATAGCTAAATCTGTAACGTTTTGCGGCTGCATAGAAATTGACGCAAAAAAACAGGATTTCCATTCGACATCTTTAAATGAGATGCTGGATCAGATGGATTCGCACATTGTAGGCGAAATCTGTCCAAACTGCAAGGATATACTAGAACAGGAAATTGGTTCATATGTGTTCTTTTTATCCGCACTTGCCAACACTTTAGACTTCAGTCTGGCAAGTACTATTCAGAAGGAATTGGATAGAACTAAAACACTGGGTATTTATGGAATGAAATAACGTGGGTTTACACCCACGTTTTTTGTTTGAAGCAAATACCTATAACTTCTTTGAGAGTCCGTGCTCTCACCAGTTCAAGGTTATTAAATTTTGCCTTTATCGTAGTTCCCTGTGGTACGAATGCTCTTCTCATACCCATTCTGTCAGCTTCCCTTAGCCTGGATTCCAGCGAAGGGATTTTTTTTAGTTCTCCTGTCAGTCCCACATCCGCTAGAAACACAGTGTTTGAGCTTACAGATTCCTCCACGACAGACGAAACAATGCTTATTATTAAAGCTAAATTAGAAGCTTGTTCCTTTAATTTAATTCCTCCCATTGTCTTAATTACTACATTCTTATCATAAAGTGGTATCCCACCTCTCTGCTCGAGAATAGAAACTAGCGTATTTAGCTGTTCTCTCTTAAGCGACTCTCCTATCCTAGATGGATATGGAGTAAAAGATTGCGATACAAGGGATTCAATTTCCAGAAGGATTGGTCTGGTTCCCTCTTTTACGATAGACAGTGCGCTACCAAATACCTCATTAGAGTCATCTCTCTTTGTCATAAAGTACTCAGAAGGGTTATCTATTGAGAGAAGACCTTCCTCTGTCATGTTGAAAAATCCCATTTCACCTGTGGAGCCATATCTGTTTTTGGTCGAATACAGCACTCGGAGTTCTTCGCCGCTCTCCCCTTCTATGACAAGAACAGTATCTACAAGGTGCTCCAGTGCCCTTACTCCTGCCAGTTCATCTTCTTTTGTCATCTGCCCGACTACAAAGACCATTCTTGGCTTTTTTGAATCTTTTGCAATTTTAACCAACTCGTAAGCGCATTCCATTGTCTGTGTTGGGGACCCTGCCCTTGAAGATGAAAACTCTTCTAAGACAAAAGTCTGTATACTATCAACGATTACAAACATTGGATCAATTTCATCTATTATTGAAAGGACACTATCCATACTATTGTCCGAAATGATGAATAACTCATCACTGATATTATTTAGTATTCTATCTGCTCTGGCTTTTACCTGTGAAGTTGATTCCTCACCTGTGGCATAAAGCGATCTAATACCCTTTGTAGCAAGCTCATTTGCAATTTGGAGTAATAAGGTGGATTTCCCGGCACCTGGTTTTGCAGTTAAGATTGTTATGGAATCTTTGATTATACCTCCACCCATAACCCTGTCAAACTCTTCCAGAGAAGTCTGTACTCTTTCGCTGTTTGACGTAACAACCTCTTTCAGCTTTGAGGGCTCAGTCATTTTTGACCTGACTGATTTTCCTAAATCAGCAGATCTGTCAAGTTCCACAAAAGATCCAAACGCACCACACTCTGGGCATCTCCCCATAAAGCCTACCATTTCATATCCACATACACTGCACTTATTTATCCTTGTAGGTTTTGCCAAGTACTCCACTTCCTATCAACTCTATTTTTTTGAAAACACGAGTTTATCTCCGTCGTAATCAACCATTATCTCTTCGTCCCGAGAAACATTTCCTCTGAGGATCTCTTCAGCCAGTTGATCTTCAATCATCTTTCTTATAGTTCTCTCCAGTGGTCTTGCTCCAAATACGGCGTCAAATCCTTGCTTTGAAATATATTTTTTAGTCTCTTCAGAAATTGAGATGTTAACCCCTACCTTGTTCATTCTGTTTTCCAAATCTTTTACCATGATTTCAACTATTTCCATTACCTGATCCTCTTTTAAGCTATGGAAAACAATAACTTCATCGAGCCTATTTAAAAATTCTGGTCTGAATGTTCTCTTAAGCTCTTCTGTAACAATTTCTTTCATCTTTTCATATTCTTCTTTTTCAACATCTTCTTCCTGTGAAAAGCCCAGTACATTTTGCTTTTTAAGAGAAGTTGCACCAGCATTTGAAGTCATAATTATAACAGTATTTTTAAAATCGACTGTCTTTCCTTTAGAATCCGTAAGCCTTCCATCATCCAATATCTGCAATAGCATATTGAATACATCAGGATGAGCTTTTTCTATCTCATCAAATAGAATCACAGAATAAGGCTTACGTCTTACTGCTTCAGTAAGTTGGCCTCCCTCGTCATAACCAACATATCCTGGAGGAGACCCGACAAGTCTGGATACAGAATGTTTCTCCATATACTCGCTCATGTCGATTCGAATCATTGCATCTTCATCACCAAATAGCGCCTCGGCAAGTGCTTTAGCAAGATAAGTTTTACCAACCCCTGTAGGTCCTATAAAAATGAAGCTTCCGATTGGTTTCTTTGGATCTTTCAGTCCGACTCTGGCTCTTCTGACGGCTGCTGATATTGAATTCACCGCCTGATCCTGACCTACTACCTTCTCATGAAGAAGTTCCTCCAGATGAAGAAGTCTCTCGCTTTCTTCAGTGGTCATTCTGCTGACTGGTATTCCCGTCCAGTTAGACACTATCTCAGCCACCTGGTCATAACCCACCATGAGGCTTGTCTCCTGCTTTTTCTTTTGCCATTTCAATTTATTTTCTTCTATCTGTAATTTAATATTTTTCTCTTCATCTCTTATTCTGGCTGCCTTTTCAAAGTTTTGTGTGTTTATGGCTTCGTCTTTCTCCTGCTGAAGCTCCTCTAATCTCTCCTCCAGGGATTTTAACTCAGTCGGAGCGACATATGTGTTTACCCTAATTTTTGAAGCTGCTTCATCTATTAAATCAATTGCCTTATCTGGAAGGAACCTATCTGCTATATATCTTTGTGAAAGCTCCGCAGCTGCTTCCAAAGCATCGTCAGTTATTTTTACTCCGTGATGGGCTTCATATCTGTCTCTAAGCCCCTGCAAAATCTTAATAGTATCGGATATACTTGGTTCCTCAACCATAATCGGCTGAAGTCTTCTCTCCAATGCTGAGTCCTTTTCAATATATTTTCTATATTCATCGGTAGTAGTAGCTCCTACTATTTGTAGTTCACCTCTGGCAAGCGTAGGCTTCAAAATATTAGATGCGTCAATAGCGCCCTCCGCAGCTCCAGCCCCAACTATTGTATGGAGCTCATCAATGAACAGTATAACATCTCCCTGATCTTTGAGTTCTTTCATTACAGACTTTAGTCTCTCTTCAAACTCTCCTCTATACTTAGCTCCTGCTACCATTCCTGGCAGGTCCAGAGTGACTATCCTCTTATCTTTTATAATTTCAGGGACATCCCCTTCAACTATTTTTTGTGCCAGCCCTTCAGCTATAGCAGTTTTACCTACACCTGGTTCACCAATAAGGACGGGATTATTCTTTGTCCTCCTGCTAAGCACCTGTATTACTCTTTCTATCTCCTTTGCTCTTCCTATGACCGGATCAATTTCTCCGTTTTGAGCCATTGCATTCAAATCTATGCTGTATTTTTCAAGATTTGTCATCTGTTTCTTGCTATTTTGAGGTGCCTGTTGTTTTGTGCTGGCTTCAGTTATTTTCTTGGTTACTTCCTGTGCCAGTTTTTGTGGATCAACTCCAAGTCTCTTTAGTATTGCAGTGGCAATACCTTCACCCTCTGCAATCAAACCCAGCAATAAATGCTCGGTACTAACGTAATTGTGCCCAAAATTTCTTGCTTCAGCAAAAGCCATTTCAAATATTTTCTTTGTGCGTGGAGTCATACCTACGATTTCAGTTTCCTCTCCGCCCATCCCTACTATATCGTAAACTTCTTTTCTTGCTTTCTCAAGGTTGACTCCTGAATCTTTAAGTGCAACTGAGGCTATCCCCTGCTCTTCGGCTATAAGTCCAAGCAATAGATGTTCTGTTCCCACATAGCTGTGATTGAACTTTTTAGCCTCCTCCTGCGCAAGCATTATTGCCTTTTGTGCTCTCTCTGTAAATCTACCAAACATTCCCATACTTGTACCTCCACTAATTAAAATATTCTCTGAGCATTTCTGCCCTTATATAATCTCTTTCTTCGCTGTTCATAGCTTTTCCAAGGCTGCTCTGCAGACTGCCTGATTTAATCGCTATCATTTCTCTTATGAGCTCAACCCCATTGTAGTCTTCCAACAACGAAATGTCAGAACCAAGTTTGATTATTGATATAAGCTCCATAGCTTCCTTAGAAGTTATCTTTCTTGCATATCGAAGAGTACCTAACGCTCTGAATACCCTATCCTGAAGCTCATTGTTCTTTTTGTCCAGAAGGAATATCCTAGTGTTCCTCTCCCTATTTATCAGTTGATGGACTACTTTTTCAAGTTTCTCAATTATCTCTTCTTCAGATTCCCCCAGAGTGAGTTGATTGGACACCTGGTATAAATGTCCTACAGCTTCGGTTCCTTCTCCATAAATTCCCCTTATAGTTAGCCCTATCTTTCTAAGAGCATCTATTATGCTGTTAATGTGCCCAGTTATAGAGACCGCAGGCAAATGCAACATCACAGAAGCCCTTAACCCAGTTCCGGTATTAGTTGGACAAGCTGTTAAATAACCATACTCAGCATCAAAAGCAAAATCCAGCTTCTCTTCCAGCACATCGTCAACCACATTACACAAATCCCAACCCTCTTCCAGTGCTAACCCAGGCAGAAGTGTCTGCAATCTGATATGGTCTTCTTCATTTATCATTATTGTCACTTTTTCATCGTCTCTTACTGAAAACCCGCTTTTGCCAGACTGCTCTACCAAAACCGGGCTAACTAAATGCTCTTCCATCAATCTGAGCCTTTCTCTGGATTCCAGCTCTTCCATTGCATAATGCCTGAACTTACCTTCCTCAAAAGACCCATCTATTGCATTTCTGACTTTTTCAAGTACTTCTCTGCACTCATCCTCGTCGGCAAATAGAGGAAAATTGTGATTCCTCAAATTCCTTGCTACTCTAAGCCGGGTGCTTACGACAACCTCATTGTAATCTGAATCTGACAGCCATTTAGTCATTGCTATCACCCCGCGGATTTATTTCAAGTTCTTCTCTAATTCTTTTAATTTCATCTCTTAAAACAGCAGCTTTCTCATATTCCTCTTTTGATACGGCATCTTCCAATCTATTAGTCAGCTCATCTATATCTTTAATGAGCTTAAGCTTTGGAAAACCTCGTTTTGGCATCTTGCCTCTGTGCTGTGTATGCCCGTGAATTCCTTTAATTACGCCTTTTAATTCATCTCCAAATGCATTATAGCATTCGGGGCATCCAAGCTTACCAGTCGATTTAAACTTCTCATAAGTCAAACCACAGGTTGGACATACCAAATCCACATTCAGGCTATCAAACAACTTATGCAGAGGAAATTTACCACCCATTGTGTCCTGAATTCCAGCTGCACATATCTCACATAGGTGATGCTCTTCAACTACTCCATTTATAACTCCTGTATAGTGAACCCTTGCCTCTCTTTTTTTACATGACTCACATAACATGTCTATCTCCCCAAATCTCAGTCTATTAGCACAAGTAAAATATTTCTTAGGACAGATGCCCTCAAAGTATTCTTAAGTGTCGGTTGGCAGTCAAAAGCCCTATCACTTACTGCCGCCCGGACAACCTCGGCTTCTCTTGACGTAATCATTTCTTCTTCTCTGAGAGCTTCGATTATCTCGTTCGCCTTGTTTTCAGTGATCGAATCGCCCAGAATGTTCTTCAAAATATTCTTTATTGCAAGGTCGTTTTGCAACTCAACCTTCACAATTTTTATATACCCACCGCCACCTCTTCTACTCTC
>JAVEXI010000091.1:0-4363 GCA_034004165.1 Gudongella sp.
CGACGCTCCCCCTCTCCGGAGGGGGCCGGGGGGTGGGACAAACCCAAGGAGCTTGTCGGAAACCGGCAAGCGACGGTACGAAAAAAGCAGGCATCACTACCTGCTTTTTTCGTACCCGGAGCCGGGTTTGAAATTTGCAATAAATTAAAATATTTCCCCATAATATTATGATATTATTAGTTTGTAAAATAAAGAAAAACAGAAGAATAGATATAAAAAATACATAATTGTTATTGCATGCTATTTTATTTAATTGCTGATATGTGGTGCAAGTGTGGTGCAACATTGTTATCTTTGTTATAAGAATTAAGAAACAATTTATGGCAACTATCCGAGCATTCGTCCGAACAGCCTCAAAGAAGGTAGATAAAGCAAATATTAGATTTCGTCTAAGAGATGGAAGGAAGCTGCAGTATTTTTACAAAAGTGAAATTGAGATAAGTACTGCATTTTGGGATAATAAAGCTCAATCCATAAAAGCTAAGGTCGTGTATGATCAAAATGAAAGGACTTCTTTTAACAAGTCTATTTCAGATCGTAAAAACATAATATTGCAAGCTTATACTACATTAATCGAAAAACAAGCATTTGCCTCTGAACTCATGGATATAGAAATTGAAAAGCTTCTACATCCAGAGAAATTTCCCAACCTGATAGAAAAGCCAATAACTCTTTTTGATGTTTTTGAAGAGTTTTTAGATAACCACAAACTATCAGATGTCCGTAAAAACAATTTTAGGGTTATTAAGCGAGCTCTTCAGAGGTATGAATTATATGTTGCGATAACATCTAAAAAGCCTTTTGAGTTAAAGCTTAGTGAATTTAGAGTAGATACCTTAAGAGGATTTGAGGAGTTTCTTAAACAAGAACATCAAATCTTCACGAATTTTCCGGAGATATATAACATACTTCCAGAGAGCCGTACTCCTCAACCAAGAGGTCAGAACACAATCAATGATATCTTCACAAAGCTTCGGACCTTTTTCCTTTGGTCTGTAAAGACAAAAAAGACAGAAAACAATCCTTTTAAATACTTCACAGTAGAAGAATGTGTTTATGGTACACCTTACTATATAACAATAGATGAACGTAACAAACTCTATAAGACCGATTTATCTAAACGACCATTGTTAGCAATTCAGAGAGATATATTTGTATTTCATTGTTTAATTGGATGCCGGATTGGGGATCTCTATAAGATGACTAAAGGGAATGTTATAAATGGAGCAATTGAATATATTCCTCGCAAGACAAAAGAAGGACGACCAATTACAGTGCGTGTTCCATTGAATACGATTGCAAATGAAATCATGAATCGTTATAAAGTTGCAAATGAAGAAAGACTGTTCCCTTTTATATCGGAGCAAAAGTATAATATTGCTATCAAAGAGATGTTTGAAATAGCTGGGCTTACTCGTATGGTAACAATAATAGATCCAACTACAAGAGAGGAATTAAAGCGGCCTCTAAATGAAATTGCTTCATCACATTTGGCTCGTAGATGCTTTGTTGGAAATTTGTACAAACAAGTTAAAGATCCAAATTTAGTAGGAGCTTTATCTGGACACAAAGAGGGAAGCAAGGCCTTTGCTAGATATAGGGAAATTGACGATGAAATCAAAAATGAGCTTGTAAAAATGCTAGAATAATCTTATAAATAATATTAATGATGTGGGGAATACATGCAATCCAATTTGAAAGAAATATGCGAGAAGTTGAAAAAGAGGAAGATTTGAGAAAGAGGCTCAAAATGCTAATTCAACAAAAAGCCGATTTTCAGAGAAACAACAGAGGAACAATTGCGGATGAAGTTATCAGTCAATATAACATTGAAATTGATAAACTAAAAGAAGAAATTTCAATTGAAAGTTTACTGGGATCTAATAATATAGAAAAGACAATAAATAAACATTTAGTGCCCAATAAATTGGTAGATAAGCCTTTTGAGGAATTTCTACTAATACCAATGCCAGTTGGTTTAATTGAAATTCTTCATCAAAATTTGAAGGACGCAAAAGGGAAAAGAACTGCAACAGTGATGTTGGCTTTAGAAAAAAAAGGATATCTGTCAACTTCCTTTCGTAACAAAAGAGCATTGTTTGAGGCTATGAAATCAAAATTTGGTGTTAGTGGAGCCTACTCAGGAGTGAGTTTCTACCTCAATAGAAATAATAAGGGATCTATTACAAACGATGAGATTGAGGCATTGACAAATATTCTTCCATAAGTAAGCTCAATTCGCGGTTTTTATAAATTCAGGTGCAGCAAATTGTTGCGCCTTTTTTATTTTCTCTTGTTTTCTCTTGTTTTCTCTTGTTTTCTCTTGTATGTTCTTGAATTCAAGAACATACAAGTGCAATTAATAGTAAATCTTTGAGTTATGCCTCATTTTTGTGTGGCCAAACAACCTGAAGCAGTAGCTACCTTCAGGGGAAAGGCAACAACTAAAAAATAGTTATAATGAATATTATAGACATTGTTAATACCGGATCAAATATATCTGTTTCGGTTCCAATAGAAGATTTACTGAAGTTCGCTAATGTATTAATTGAAAATACTAAAAGAGAATTAGAAGAAGCTATAACAAAAGAGAAAGATGAGGCACAGTTAAGCCCAAGGGAAGTTTCAGATATCCTGGGGGTTGATTTATCTACACTTTGGCGTTGGCAGAAACGTGGATACCTAGTTCCTGTTGAAATAGGAGGAAAGCGTAGATATAAGATGAGTGAGGTTAAGGATCTATTGAATGGAGGTAGGAGGGGATAGTTATGAAAATGAAAAACGTCCAAGAAACCCCAATAGAGTTTACTCAGACATTATCTTTTATTAGCCAATACAAAGATAATCAAACACACTCAAATTATATGTCAAAAGACGTAATTTCAGCAGCTGAGTGTTGTGACAGTAAATTATTCGGTAATGAAGAATTGACATATGAAAGCACAATACGAGAATACCTTAAAAACAAACTTGCAAGATCTATAATAAACTTTATTTGTCTCTACGACGGGCATGTTAAGTTTTGTAAATGCAATCCAGTGGATGGCATAGGAAAACCATTCATAACGCATTTCAAAACTATAATAGGCAATAAAGAATTCACGATTATAGTCCTAGCCGAAGGGGATCATGATATTCTCAAAAAGCTTAATTGCGATTTACCAAAGAGTTATAAAGTAATTGTAGTTGATAATTTAGAGAGTTTTAAAAAATGGTATAGTATCCAACTAAAACTGTCAGAAATAAGACTTCAACCCGTTGATACTTGCATGACTAAAAAAATCTTTGGAAGAACACTAGGGGATTTTGTTAATCCATGCCTACAAAATTATAAATCGAAAACATTGAAGGAGGATTAAGACATGAAGAAAAGTAATGATGCATTCTATTTTCCACATGATTGCAAATTAGCGGATTGTCAAGATATACTATTCTTGAAAAACGATCTGGGTATGGAAGGCTACGGGATTTTTTGGTCATTATTAGAACTTCTAACACAGCAACCAGGCTATAAATGTCCCATGTCATTAGCTCCAATTCTTGCAAAAAGACTTGAAACAGAAGAAGTAAAAATTCTCGCTGTGATAAAAAACTATAATTTGTTTGAATTTGATAAAAACAATAATTTTTCTTCTGTTTATCTAAATGGTAAAATGGTAAAAGTTAACCAGATTGCTAAAAAAAGAAGAGAAGCAGGATTAGCGTCGGCTAAGAAAAGAGTTGAAATAAAGACGATTGCAAGCTCAGCAAGTGTTCAGCAAATGTTCAACACTTGTTCAACAAATGCCGAACAAGTGTTAGACAAGTGTTCAACAATAAAAGAAAAGAAAATCAAAGAAAAAGAAATAAAAGAAAATATATTTATTAAGCCCTCACTCATTGAAATAGAAGATTATTGCCGGCATAGATCCAATAAGATAGATCCTGAAAAATTCTTTAATCATTACCAAAGCAGAGGATGGTGCATGGGCAAAAACAACACCCCTATGTCCGACTGGAAAGCTGCTATACATAACTGGGAGAAGAATGAAGTTAATGAAGTAAAGGCTGACTTAGGAGTTGAAGAGTGGATAAATGAGTCCGGCAATAGAACATATGGTAAAAGTGGCGTTATAGTTCCTAATGAAGCACCTCCCAGACCTTCTAGAAAACATATATGGAGTATACACGATAAGGGATGGAGGGTAATCTTATGAGATGGCAAGACTTACAAATAGATGTCAAGAACAGGACATCCGGGCAGATTAAAACCTTCTGCCCCAAATGTAGGGATAAACGGAGCGATAAGAGAGAGGCTAGTCTATCGTGTAATTTAGATACAGGAGCATATAAGTGCCATTATTGTGAATGGAGTGGCAATATA
>JAVEXI010000092.1:0-4340 GCA_034004165.1 Gudongella sp.
ATTTTTACCTTTGCCATTACGCCACTCCCCTCATCTCAACGCCTATTACTACAGGCGGCTTATTTTTTTGATTTAAGAATTCAAACCTGAAAGTATTATACTTTATTTGATCCAGTTCCGACACAAATTCCATGACGGCACTGTATTCTTCCTCTCCGCCCTCGTGTCCTCTGTAACAGGTTATTGCCATCAAACCCTTAGATGACAACAACGTCAGAGACTCCTGTAGGCTTTTCAACGTAGTTTCTTTTTTTGTAGCAACGCTTTTATCCCCTCCTGGAAGATACCCAAGATTGTAGATGATAAAATCCACAGGACCTTCCACATGAGCGCAGATATTTTCGTGGCTGTCGTTGACCAATACCACTCTGTTTAAAAGCTCCTTAGCACCAAGTCTGAACTTAGTGGTTTCAAGAGCCTGTTCCTGAATGTCAAAAGCGTATACTTTTCCTTCGGGACCAACAGTCATAGCGAGAACTTCTGTATCATTGCCATTTCCTGCTGTCGCATCAATACAAATATTTCCTTGTTTTACATAACTCTTAATAATGAGCTCAGTAAATTGCAGTGCGTTGTTGAGCCTATCAGACTTCAAGGACATCACCTCCGCAACAACTGCATCCCTTATTGAAAAGTGCCTTCAAATCACAACGGTAGAATTTACCTTCTTCCTCAAAATTTACACTCTTGTGCAGAGCTTCGTTCTCCCAGCTGTAGATGTAATGATTGCCATTGAGCTCAAGCTTGTTCAATAGTGACCTCATTATAGCTTCTTCCATTCGCTGATCCTCAAAAAGAGGACTAACCTTTACAATTCCAAGAAAAAGCTTTCCTTCATCATAATAGGCTTCAGCTATTCCAAATAGTTTATCATCTTCATATCCACCAAAGAACAGGCCATTCTCGTGGACAATGTCGACTATATTGTTATGGTCGAGAAATTCTAAGAGCTCATTTTCATTGGAAACATCTTTAAATACCAGCATAATTATTTCTCCTTAAAGTGACCTGATATACTCCATTTCTTCATCGTTCAGGTATCGCCAATTACCGGGGTCTAAACCGCCCAGCTCCAACTGCCCAAAACCAATCCTCTTTAGCTTTTTGACAGGATGTCCAACTGCTTCACACATCTTTTTTACCTGTCTATTTCTGCCCTCGTGGATTTCAATGTCAAGAATAGAGTCATCTCCGTAGTTCTTAAGAATCTTTACTTTCGCCTTTGATGTCATTCTTCCATCTATTTTAACACCGTTTCGAAGCTTTTCCAATGCAATTCTATTAGGAAGCCCCTCGACGATTGCAATATACTTTTTAAACACCCTGTTGCGTGGATGTGTCAATTTTTGTGCCAATTCACCGTCATTTGTCAGCACCAATAATCCACTTGTATCGGAATCAAGCCTGCCTACAGGGTAAATTCTCTCCGTTACATCTTCAATCAGGTCGGTTACTACCAACCTTCCCTTCTCGTCACTTACAGTGGTTACTACTCCAACTGGTTTATTTAGCATGATATAAATTTTGTTCTTCTCTGGCTTAATGATCTTTCCATTGACGCTTACTTTATCTTTAACAGGATCTACGATAATTCCCATCTCTGTTACTATTTTCCCGTTTACTTTAACCTTGCCGCTTTTTATTAACTCTTCGGATGCCCTCCGCGAAGCAACACCACAAATCGCCATATACTTTTGCAATCTCATTTCTTCATTTGCCACCTTAAACACTCCCTTGTAATTCAGGATCACTGACAAAGCTCATTTCTTCCACAGGTGGCAGCTCTTCAAGCGATTCCAATCCAAAATATTTCAAAAATTCATCCGTCGTTCCATATAATATAGGCTTTCCTGGTTTATCCAGCCTTCCCATCTCTCGTACCAGTCGCCTGGTCATAAGAGTCTCTACACTTCTGTCGCTTTTCACGCCCCTTATATGATCAATTTCCGACTTAGTGACAGGTTGTTTATAAGCGATGATAGACAGAGTCTCAAGAGCTGCGTTGGATAAATTCTTTGTATTTCTATCTAATACAATGGTTTTTATCCACTCGTGATGCTCTGGTCTTGTTCCCAATTGATAGGACTCATTGAATTTTATGATCCTCAAGCCTCTTCGCTTAAAGTCAAATTCATCCTTCATCTCTTTTAGCAGTCTGTGGATGTCTTCTGTGCTTACTCCAAGCACCTTCGACAGCTCTCCTGCTTCTATTGGCTCTCCAAATGTGAATAAAAGCCCTTCAATTATTGATTTTAATTCACGTTCATCCATAAAATTAATCCTTCTTCTCTATAATTAAATCTGCATTTCTTCTGTCCTGTTTAACAGTAATCATCCTCAGCCTCATCATTTCAAGAAGTGACAGGAAGTAAGCGATTACCTTAGTGCGGCTTCTGCTCATTTCAATAAGAGTGCTAAATTTGAAACTTCCTCTTCCCTGAAGTAAAGAATGTATGTCTTCGTAACATTCTTCTAAAGTTATTTCTTCTCTTTCCAGTTCAAATATCGAAGCTGAAGGGTTCTTATACCTATACTTTTCAAGTATTCCACTTAGTGCAGAAACTAAATCGTCTATTTCAACAGCATTCAATTCATCAAAAGGATCTCTGAAATCGCTGATATCTTCTTGAGGTTTATAATACACTCTGCTAAATACTGACTCATTCTTTTTGAACTCCTGAGCAATTTCCTTATATAATTTATATTCAAGAAGCTTTCTCATCAGTTCTTCCCTGGGGTCAATTTCAATCTCTTCACCGTCAACAACAGCTAGTTCCTTTGGCAATAGCATCCTGGATTTAAGCTCCAATAGTGATGCAGCCATAAGGATAAAGTCACTAGCGACGTCAAGATTCATCTCCTCCCACATCTTAATGTGATCAATAAATTGGGAGGTTACGATATGTACAGGAATGTCGTATATGTCGATTTCATTTTTATCTATAAGAGTCAGAAGCAGGTCCAGAGGGCCTTCAAAAGCATCCATGCTCACTTCATAATCCAAGAGCTTGCCCTCCTTATAAAAGAATCCTGATAATCAGTGAATATGCAAAGTCCACCAATGGACCTAGTATCTTTTGAACCATATTTGTTGCAATAAGTCCTAGTAGTATAATGTAAAAATATCTTTCGTATTTATAGAAATAGTACTCTATTTTAGTTGGCAGCAGGCTAGCAACTACCTTTGAACCATCTAATGGTGGAAAAGGCAATAAATTGAATACTCCCAGCATGATATTATACCACATACCAATAGCCAGCATGTTTACAATAAGAGTGTTTTGGATTTTAGCATTGACTAATATAGCTCCAATTATAATTGCAAGAATAAAGTTAACAGTTACTCCAGCCAATGATACTATTATCGTGCCTAGTTTTCTGTTTTTGAAGTATAACGGATTTATGGGAACAGCCTTAGCCCAGCCAAATCTGAACACAAGCATGAATAAAAACCCAACAGGGTCAATGTGCCTGATTGGGTTGAGAGTAAGCCTGCCGGCGTTCTTCGCCGTAGGGTCGCCTAGCCAGTATGCTGCCAGGCCATGGGCGATCTCATGGAATATTATTGCTGTTAATAGCCCCGGAAGGCTGATTACATAAGACATAATTACCTCACTATTTCAATTGAGATCCCTCGACTTCGCTCGGGATGACAATCTATTCACTGTTCACTGTTCACTATTCACTGCTACTCTATCGTTTCATAAACTATCGGATTAATTACTGGTTTTTCTGCGCCTATGGTGTACGCATCAAAGGCACGTTGCTGTGCATCCTCTATGTCATCGTGGTCTGTGTGCAATACGCAGAGCACTTCACCCTTTTCAACGTAGTCTCCAATTTTCTTCTTGAGGGTTATACCCGCACCGAAGTCTATTGAATCACCTTTTACTCTTCTTCCTGCACCGAGAAGCATTGCTGCAACACCTATATTTTCAGCCTGAAGGCCAATCACATAGCCTGACTCTTCAGATAGCACATCTATGCTTCTCTTTGCCTTTGGAAGAAGATTTGTATCTCTTACAACTTCAGCGTCTCCGCCTTGTATCTCTACAAGCTCAACGAGCTTATCGAAGGCTTTACCCGATTCAATTATATCCTTAAGTGCCTCATATGCCTCGTCAAATCTGCCATAAGCTCCGCCAAGCACGCACATATGAGCTGCTATAGTAAGGGCGACCTCGGTTTCATCCTCAGCACCATGACCTTTCAAAACTCTGATAGCTTCTTCAACTTCATTGCTATTTCCTACCTCATGCCCCAAAGGCTGATCCATGTTGGTCAACACCGCGACAGTCTTTCTGCCCAAGCTGTTCCCAATGGATAAGATCGGAAGAGCA
>JAVEXI010000093.1:0-4318 GCA_034004165.1 Gudongella sp.
CCTTGCGCGGTGATTGTATTTCCTAGCCATACTGTATTTGGGTATTTTATGTCTTGGTATGCCTCTTTCAATCTCTTGGTTAAAAATAGATATACATGTTGAGGATTATTCTTTATTGTTCTGAATACCTCATCTTTCCACTCTTGTTTCCAGTCAGCTATGTCGCTCATGCTATTCATGAAGATAATCTTAGGTTTCTTGCTCGAGAGTTTTTGTAGCCTTTCAGGGGAAAATATAGGTTTATTCCAGTCCTCTATCCACTTGAATCTGTCATTCATCTTCCTCGCATAGCAGTAAGAACACCCAAAAGTACACCCTACTACTGGATTTACAGTGTGAGTACACCAGTCTATTTTGGTTCTTTGCATTACTCTACCTCCTGTATATTAACTACTGCCATTGGCTCTTCGAGTGTGTACCATTTCCACGCCATCAGTTCTATTATTTGACTATCGTCGTCGTATGCAAAATGGTTTAATGCATCTGTTATGCTTTTTATGCAGTTGTCTAAATCGGGTTTCTTCGTATATGCCATGCCTTGAGCTTTTATCAGCTCCACTTGCTTCTTGCTATAACTCTTGGGTATCGGAAATAAAAGTTGTATCTCCATCCTTACTGGCCCTGCAAGTTTAACTCCCTCAGCTTGGTCCATATAGCAGAATTGGACCAGATTCTCATAGTTGACGGTTTTTGTTGGTGTATAGGTCCCATGTCTGCCTAAGCGAGGTCTGCCTTTGGCGATGGGGATCCCAGGTATTATTATTTTCATTTACCTGCCTCCTTGAAATACTTTTCTAGTTCTTCCTTCAATGCAGGGTCGATGTATTCCTTTATGCGTTCAAATATTTCAGGTGTAAGTTTTAGTGCTTCTATCATGGTTTTGTAGTCCATTAGTCGGCCTCCTCAAATTTCATGTATTTTGGCTTCTTGATTGCTTTTATCGTGCCAGTTGGACCATTCCTTTGCTTCTCGATTATGATGTAGCTGAAAGAGAATTGGTTTGACTTTAAGTAGTCAAAGTATTCTCGGGGCATTTTCCCGCTTGATATCAATTCAGTTATTTCTTTATCTTTGGGTTCGTGTAAAAAAATTACATTGTCGCTGTCTTGTTCAATGGCCCCTGATTCTCTTAAGTCGGCTAAGGTAGGTCTTGCTCCATCAGCATTTCTGTTAAGTTGTGCCAAAATTACTATGGGTATGTTAAACTCTTGTGTCATGCGCTTTAGATCCCTGGTTATGACCGCCACTTCTCTTTCCCTGCTGTACTCTTTGTTTGTTGGTTGCAGTAGTTGCAGGTAGTCAATTATTAACAATTCTGGTTTGTATTTCCTCAATTTTGTCCTTATGTGTTGTATGTTGGTGCTGGACCTATCAATCAATAAGTTTTCCTTTTGAAACCTGCTAATAGTTCTTTGAATTGTAGCCCATTCATTTTCATTGGCAATATTTCCAGTCCTTAGTTTGTGGCTATCTATGTCTGATCCGCCAGATATAATGCGTTCACAAAGTTGGGTGATGCTCATTTCCAAACTTGTGTACATTACCTTTGTGCCTTTATTAGCTATATTTAAGGCTATTTGCAATCCTATGATTGTTTTACCAACTCCTGGCCTCGCTGCAATCGTCGTAAGCTCTTCTCTGTGTAGCCCGGCAGTTGCTGAATCAAGCTTAGTAAGACCTGTGTATAGACTCGTATCGCCTTTGTTTTGATATCTCTTTTCTAGTTCTTCGTACGCTAGAAACAATCCATCTTTTAACGTAACTATTTCATCGCTGCCTAATTCTTGGATCCCATCTATCTGCTGGATGATGTCGTTCTTAATCTCTGCTATAGTTTTATCTTTGTCTTTTACTAAATCCTTTATTGCTTCGGCTTTTTTAAGTAGCTGCCTCCTGTTCGACAGTTCCTTCAAAGTTTTTATATTGGATTCAGCCAGTGCCGTTGTCGCTATCGTTTTCTGAACATTTACAAGATCTATCAGTTTTAAGCCGCTTATCTCTTGAATATTAAATATGGTTATATCTTTTTCTTTAGTTCTAAGATCCTTCATAGCTAATAGGCATCTTTTGCAGAATATATCCGTGAAGTCATCTTCTTGCAGGTTGTCAAGGTAAGGGTGGATAGTTTCGTCTAATAGCATGCTTCCAAGTACTTCGTATTCGATTTGGATCATAGGTATTTTTCACTCCCTAAGTTATATCGTGGCGCTTCTTGGTAGTTTTCATCTAGATAGTCAATATACCTAGAAGTCCAGAATGTACTTTCGTTTAGTATATATTGCTGTTCTTTGCCTGCTATCTCTGATGCGTATCTATTAACAACTCTCAATATTTCATCTTCGCTATATTTATCTAAGATTTTAGGTAGTTTTTTATCCCGAACAGCTTTGACCTTTTTGCCAGGGTAGATGGGTAGCATTTTTTTAACGAAATCACTATATATATATTTATTAACATTATTAACATTATTGTTTGTGTCTATTTGTTGTCTATTTGTTGTCTGTTTGTTGTCTATTTGTTGTCTATTGTCTGTGTTTTCGCTTTGGTAAAACTGCCAATTTACAATAGTTACAACGGAAAATTTGTTGTTTGAATTTACGCTAATATTTTTTAATTCTTCCAACGTTTTTAATAAACGATATGTTTTATTTTCCGAATAACCTAATTCTTTTGAGGCTGATTTTCTACCAAATATAAATTGCCCCGGATCTAATTCAACAACCCTTAAGCCTACCATTTGTTGGTGTTTCTTATGCGTTGCTTTTAGCAAACACCATATCCATAGTCTTAACAGATCCGGATTGCAAAATATGGGATTATCCAGTAGTTTCCTGTGTAGGCTTATCCAACCTTCCACTTTTTCACCTCCTAAGAGGAGCTTGCGCTCCCCTTACTCCTTATCGAATGGTAAATCTGTCTTTGCTAGCTCTTCAACTTCTTTGCATATCTTGTCATAGTCGATCTTTTTAATGTCTGATGATTTTTCATAGCCATATTTCTTAGCGACTGATTTTGCCAGATCGGCATCGCCTTTGGCTAGTGCATAGATCCTTTTAGCCTGGGCTGTCGAGATTGTCCCTGATTCGTCTGTATACACCTTTTGTTGAGTTGATACTTGATCGCCTGATAGGTCAATATCATCCAAGTCTTGAGTAAATATGTCAGACAAGGACCCTACCATTAGCGCTGCATCAACTAATGCTCTTTTCTTCGCCATCTTTAACACTGTATTATCCATGTCATATGCTGACAATTTGATGTATTTTCGTTCCTTGCTGTTGCAAGCTCCCAGTCCTTCAGTTATCAGCATGTCATTTTTTATAAGTCTGCATCTGATTTGATATTGAAAAAAGCCCTGTTCGAAATCTCTTGTACTGTCTGCTATTTCAAACTGACTTTGTAAACCTAACATCATAAGAATTTTTTCAGCTCCAGGCTTTAGTAACGTTGGTTTTGGAGTGCCGGGAATCACTCCATAATCATGGTTTTGGTGCAACGTCTCTTGTACTACCTTCTGGAATGCTGATATTTTTTGCATTGTGCTTTGTACTGCCTGAACGTTGATACCTTCTATTATCGATACTTGTTGCATTAGTTCATTTGCCATTTGTACCTTCCTCCTTTGCTTTTATAAGTTCATCTATAGCGATCATTAACCCATACTCTGTGGCATAATATCTATTGGCGACTCCTTCGATATAGAAGTCTTCCCAGCTTTTAATATTTTTATACTTAGTCAGCTGCCAACCCTTTTTTCTAGTTACTTTGTAGCCTCTATAAGTGCTTACACTGATTGACTTGCTTGATCTATGGTCTTTTTTACTCCAAATAGTTTTCCATTCCAGCTTTGATTCCATTTGCACCTCCTGCTAATTGTGGTATAATAATGGTGGTTGAGTCCTCGAAAGAGGGCTTTTTTTATTCATAACTTGATGCGATTTGATAGGGTCTATCCGTCCGTATAGCATCTGCGATATTACTCATTTCTATCAATCCTAGGCTATATGATCTTGTTAATCCCATCATCACAGTGTCAGCCAGGATTGCGAATCCGATATCATCAATTTGTTTCAAGGTTATATATTTTGGATCTCGTATTATGTGCTCATGATTGTCACTGATTAGAACCATCTTCCGCCTCCTTAATGGCCCATACAGCAACATTGCGATCAGTGCGCTTGCTGTACTTTTTGCCTATGACTTCCACTTGCCCCGCCTCTTTTAATTCTGTTAAACGTGGGCTGACTGCGTTTCTGTCATAGCTGTTAATCTCTCTTAATATCAATAACTGCTCCGTCAGTTCGTGCGCCGTCATCGG
>JAVEXI010000001.1:0-83492 GCA_034004165.1 Gudongella sp.
AAGACCAAACGTCGGTGGCGGATCCAAGCCTAAGAAAAGGCTGGGAAGAGGAACCGGGTCAGGACTTGGTAAAACATCTGGCAAGGGACACAAAGGTCAGAACGCAAGATCAGGCGGAGGAGTAAGACCTGGTTTTGAAGGAGGCCAAATGCCTTTATTTAGGAGATTGCCAAAACGTGGCTTTACCAATATATTCGCCACAGAATATGCGATTGTAAATCTCGATGATTTAAATAGATTTGAAGAAGATACAGTAGTTACACCAGAATTGCTATTTGCTGAAGGTATCGTAAAAGCTGGAAAAGCAAAAGATGGAATTAAGATACTAGGAGATGGCGAACTGAGTGTAAAACTAACGGTACAGGCACACAAATTCAGCAAAACTGCCGCGGAGAAGATTGAAGCTGCGGGCGGAAAGGCAGAGGTGATTTAGATGCTTTCGACCTTAAAAAATGCATGGAGAGTGCCGGATATTAGGAAAAAACTGATTTTTACAGTTCTGATGCTTCTGGTAGTACGACTAGGTGCAGCAATACCAGTACCATTTATGAACAAGGCTGTAATCAGCAGCATTTTTAACAGCAGTCAGGGAGGAATCCTGCAGTTTCTGGATATGATGGGAGGGGGAACCTTCAGTAGTTACAGCGTATTTGCTGCAAACATCTATCCATACATCACTGCGTCGATCATTATCCAGCTTTTGACCATTGCAATTCCTAAGCTAGAAGAATTGGCTAAGGAAGGCGAAGAAGGCAAAAAGAAAATCAACAAATACACCAGGTATGGAGCCGTTGTTCTTGCAGCTGTAACAGCAAGCGGATATACATTCGGACTGTTCAGACAGGCTCTTGAAACAAAGAACTCCATGCAGACAGCAATAGTCATTCTATCAATGGTGGCAGGAACTGCTTTTCTAATGTGGATAGGGGATCTGATATCAGAACAAGGAATAGGAAACGGTATATCACTTTTGATATTTATAGGTATAATTTCTAGGCTGCCATCTGACCTTATAAATTGGGTTAAATTGGTGAGCATAGGACAAATGAGTATTTTTACTCTTTTGATATTTGGACTCGTACTTCTTGCAATTGTAGTTTTCGTAGTGTTACTTCAAGAAGGCGAGAGAAGAATACCAGTGCAGTATGCGAAGAGAGTAGTCGGCAGAAAAATGTACGGTGGACAAAGCACTCACATACCTATTAAGGTTTTGATGGCTGGAGTTATACCCGTAATATTTGCTCAGTCACTACTGGCACTTCCACAGACTCTAGCTCTGTTTTCAAAGGGCGGAATAACACAATGGATTGAAAGATATCTGACTCCGTCAGGTGAAGTTGGTATTTGGATATATTCCATCCTGAATATTCTTTTAATAGTATTCTTCACATACTTCTATACTGCTGTGCAGTTTAATACAGTGGAATACTCAAAGAGCATTCAGCAAAACGGCGGATTTATCCCTGGTATCAGACCAGGCAGACCTACTTCTGATTACCTAAACAAAGTAGTTAACAGGGTAGTATTTGTAGGTGGAGCATCCTTAGCATTACTGGCTACACTTCCAATAGTGTTGTCAAAACTGTTTGATATGAAACTTAATTTTGGTGGTACCGCAATTATAATCGTTGTAGGTGTGGCGTTAGAGACTATGAAACAGATAGAATCTCAATTGCTAATGAGACACTACAAGGGATTTTTGAAATAGACTATAGGAGATGATTTTATGAGATTAATATTACTAGGCCCTCCAGGAGCAGGTAAAGGTACTCAAGCATCAGCTATAGTGGAAAAATATCAAATTCCCCATATATCTACAGGGGATATATTCAGAGCTAATATAAAAGAAGGCACTGCCCTTGGCAAAGAAGCTAAATCCTATATGGATAAAGGCCTTCTGGTACCTGACGAGCTAGTTGTTACAATCGTCAAGGACAGGCTGCTGAAAGACGATTGTGCTAAAGGTTTTCTGCTCGATGGTTTTCCTAGAACAGTAAGTCAGGCTAAATCGTTGGATTCCGAGCTAAATGAAATGGGTATCGAATTAGACAGAGTTATTAACATTAACGCAGATGCTGGTATATTGGTTGAAAGAGCTGTTGGCAGAAGAATCTGTAGAGAATGCGGCGCAACTTATCACGTTAAATTCAATCCTCCAAAGGTTGAAGGTGTTTGCGACAAAGATGGAGGAGAACTCTATCAAAGAGATGACGACAACGAAGAAACTGTATCCACAAGGATAAGTGTCTACATGGAACAGACTCAGCCACTTATAGATTATTATGGTGATAGAGGTCTGTTGCTGAATGTCGATGGCACTCTTGAAATAGAGACCGTCTCCAGATTAATATCTGAAGCTCTCGAAGACTAGAAGAGGTGAAAACAATGGATTCCACTAGCGACATAACCATCGGACAGGTGGTGAAGTCAAGAGCTGGTCGAGATAAAGGGAGAATTTTTCTAGTTTATCAAATTGTCGATGAGCACTTTGTAAGAGTGATTGACGGAGATCTGAGGAAACTGGATAGTCCAAAGAAGAAGAAGATTAAACATCTAATTATCTTCAATACGGTACTCCCTGAATTCAAAGAAAAGATCGAAAACGGCGTTAAGATCAATAACTCATATGTAAGGAAGATACTGGAACCTTTCAATAAGAGTTTTTAATGTGCTGAACAGGAGGTTCGAAATCCAATGGCCAAAAAAGAAGACGTTATAGAGGTTGAAGGCACTGTAGTAGATGCACTGCCAAATGCCATTTTCAAAGTTAGACTGGAAAATGGACATGAAATTTTAGCCCATATTTCTGGCAAACTCAGGATGAATTACATCAGGATACTGCCAGGAGATACTGTAACTGTGGAGCTATCACCCTATGATTTGACTAGGGGAAGAATAACCTGGCGAAACAAGTAGTATAGGAGGGATTAATATGAAAGTCAGACCATCTGTAAAAAAGATGTGTGAAAAATGTAAAATAATCAGGAGAAAAGGACGAGTAATGGTTATCTGTGAAAATCCTAAACATAAACAAAAACAAGGTTAATCGAATATATCGAAAAACAGGAGGTGTAGAAGTTAATGGCAAGAATTGCAGGCGTAGACTTACCAAGAGATAAACGCGTTGAAGTTGGCTTGACATATATATTTGGCATAGGAAGATCAAGGTCCAATGAAATATTAAGTAGAGCTGGTGTAAGCCCAAATACAAGGGTAAAAGACCTGACAGAGACCGAAGTATCTAACCTGAGAGCTATCATAGACACTTACCATGTTGAAGGTGACCTTAGAAGAGATGTCGCCCTGAATATAAAGCGTCTTAAAGAAATAAACTGCTACAGAGGAATCAGACATAAGAGAGGACTACCTGTAAGGGGTCAGAGAACTAAGACTAATGCAAGGACAAGAAAAGGTCCTAGAAGAATAGTATCCAAGAAGAAGTAGGTAAAGGAGGGGAATTAAATGGCACCTAAAAAAGGCAAAGCAACTCGTGTGAGGAGACGAGAGCGAAAGAACATCGAAAGAGGTCAAGCTCATATTTCTTCATCATTCAATAATACAATGGTAACATTGACAGACATGCAGGGGAATGTTATATCCTGGGCAAGTGCTGGACAATTAGGATTCAGAGGGTCAAGAAAATCCACTCCCTATGCTGCTCAGCAGGCTGCTGAAGAAGCTGCCAAAAAAGCTATGGAACACGGACTCAAAATTGTCGAAGTATATGTTAAAGGTCCTGGATCAGGAAGAGAAGCTGCAATTAGGTCACTACAAGCATCAGGACTGGAAGTAAGCATGATAAAAGACGTTACTCCAATTCCGCACAATGGTTGCAGACCACCGAAGAGAAGAAGAGTTTAACAGGAGGTGTAGATAAATATGGCAAGATATACTGGGCCAACTTGCAGATTGTGCCGAAGAGAGGGTACAAAACTGTTCCTTAAAGGGGATAGATGTTATTCTGACAAATGCGCTTTAAATAAAAGAAATTTTGCACCCGGACAACATGGAACTTCAAGAAAGAAAGTTACTGAGTACGGTATGCAGTTAAGAGAAAAACAAAAAGTACGTAGATTTTACGGGATTTCTGAGTCTCAAATGTCCAAGTATTTCCTTATGGCTGACAAGATGAAGGGAATTACTGGTGAGAATCTTTTAAGTATATTAGAATCAAGAATGGACAATGTCGTTTTCAGAATGGGTTTTGCTTCATCTAGAGCAGAAGCCAGACAATTGGTAACACACGGACATTTCCTTCTCAATGGACATAAAGTGAATATTCCTTCACAGCTTACAACAGTAGGCGATGTTATTGAAGTTAAGGAAAAAAGCAGAGGCAGCGAGAAGTTTAAAGCTCTTGTTGAAAATCACAATGGGAATGCAGTTCCATGGGTGAGTGTAGACCTTGAAAAGATGAGAGGTTCTATAGTAGCAGCATCAACAAGAGAAGACATAGACCTCCCAGTAGAAGAGCACTTGATCGTTGAGCTTTACTCGAGATAATCGATAAAGCCGATATTAGTTGCCCTCGTCCGTTAAAAACCAAAAGTCAAGGAGGGTTATGATTAATGATTGAGATAGAAAAACCCAGAATAGAGATAATTGAATTAAGCGAAGATGGAAGCTATGGTAAGTTCATTGTTGAACCGCTTGAGAGAGGATATGGAACTACTCTGGGTAACTCCCTGAGAAGAGTGCTGTTATCATCTCTGCCAGGTGCTGCCATTTCTAGTGTGAAGTTCCAGGGTGTATTGCATGAATTTGCAACTATACCAGGAGTACTGGAGGATGTTCCTGAAATCATTCTAAACATCAAGGAGATTGCTGCCAAGATGTATACAGAAGAGCCAGTTACCATGCTAATAGATGCAGTTGGGCCACAGGTAGTAACCGCAGGCGATATCGCTACAGGTATGGAAGTTGAAATCGTAAATAAAGATCAGTACATTGCTACTGTAAATGAAGATGGAAGACTTAACATTGAACTGGAGCTAATCAGAGGCAGGGGCTATTCCATAGCGGAAAAAAACAAAAAAGATGGACAACCAGTTGGCGTTATACCAGTAGATTCATCATTTACCCCAGTCAGCAAAGTAAATTATAAAATTGAAAATACTAGGGTAGGACAAATCACTGACTATGACAAGCTGGTTTTGGAAGTCTGGACAAATGGTACTATGAGTGCTGATGAAGCTACTTCGCTTGGTGCTAAAATTTTGACAGAACACCTGAATTTATTCATCGGATTGACAGAACACGTTAACGATGTTGAAATAATGGTTGAAAAAGAAGAGGATAAGAAAGAAAAAGTTCTTGAAATGACTGTTGAAGAACTGGATCTTTCAGTCCGTAGCTATAACTGCCTTAAAAGGGCAGCAATAAATACAGTGGAAGAGCTTACTCAGAAAACTGAGGAAGACATGATGAAAGTAAGAAACCTTGGGAAAAAATCCCTTGAAGAAGTTCAAAGAAAGCTTGCTGAATTAGGTTTGAGCCTCAAAAGCAGCGATGAGTAATCATAGCGAGAAGGAGGGATTGATATGACAACTTTAAGAAAGCTGGGACGTCTTACATCTCACAGAAAAGCGATGTTGAGAAATCTGGTCACTTCTTTGTTAAGAGAAGAGAGAATAGAAACCACAGTAACCAGAGCAAAAGAAGCTAAGAGAATGGCAGAAAAGATGATTACCCTAGGCAAAAGGGGAGATCTCCATGCCAGAAGGCAGGCACTGGCCTATATATATGATGAAGATGTTGTCAAGAAACTGTTTGACGAAATTGCTCCAAAGTATGCCGAAAGAAATGGTGGCTATACAAGAGTAATCAAAGTGGGACCACGTCGTGGAGACGGAGCTGAGATAGCTATATTGGAACTGGTGTAAAACGTGGGGGATTAAGTTTGAGGGCTTAGTCCCTTTGTCTTTGATTGAATAACGGGTATCCATATGGTATATTGTACTGGTAAGATAATAACCGATAGAGGTAGTGCAATGAATGAAAACATTATGATCGACATACAAAAAGTTTGCTACGAATATACTTCATATATTGATGAAAGCATTCAACTGGCAGTCAAAGAACTTAGCCTGCAGATTAAAAGAGGAGAATTCATCGCTATTTTAGGACATAACGGCTCTGGCAAGTCTACTCTTGCAAAGCTGATTAATGGCCTTATTTTGCCGTCCAGTGGGGATGTCTTTGTAAATGGAATAAATACCAAGGATGAAGAAAGAATATGGGACATTAGATCGACAGCAGGTATGGTTTTCCAAAATCCTGATAACCAGATAGTTGCAACAATCGTGGAAGAAGATGTTGCTTTTGGACCTGAAAACTTGGGAATTCCACCATTAGAAATTAGAAAAAGAGTTGACGAAGCATTGGAGACTGTTGAAATGAGTGAATATAAGTCCCATGCACCGCATCTCTTATCTGGTGGACAGAAACAGAGAGTTGCCATCGCAGGTATACTTGCTATGGAACCAGAATGTATTATATTTGATGAACCAACAGCAATGCTAGATCCAGTTGGCAGGCAGGAAGTAATGGATACCATAAAGAAGCTTAATAAGGAAAAGAATAAGACAATAATTCTAATTACTCATTATATGGACGAGGCTGTAGAAGCCGACAGAGTAATGGTTTTAAACGAAGGAGAGGCCGTATTAATGGGCGCTCCCAATGAGATATTCAGAAAAGTAGAGCTATTAAAATCTCTTGGACTTGATGTGCCTCAAGTAACAGAACTGGTTTATGAAATAAACAAGGAAGGGTACTCTTTTAGAGATGATGTTCTATCTGTAGAGGAGCTGGTAAAACTATTATGATAATCCAGATAAAAGAACTCAATTTTGTGTATAATCCAGGGACTCCTTTTGAGAAAAAGGCTCTAGATGACATAAACCTTACTATTGAAGAAGGCGAATTCATAGGGCTAATAGGGCATACCGGCTCTGGAAAGTCTACTTTGGTGCAACATCTAAATGGACTTATTAAGCCTACTTCTGGAGAGATTATTATTGATGGAGAGAGCCTTTCTGACAAGAATACTAAAATGCGAAGCATAAGGCAGAAAGTAGGTCTTGTGTTTCAGTATCCAGAACATCAGCTGTTTGAGGAAACAATTTATAAGGATATAGCTTTTGGTCCAAAGAATTTAGGTCTTTCACAAGAAGAGGTGGATGAACGGGTTCGTTACGCCATGGATCTTGTTGGTCTCGACTTTGAAGAGTTGAAGGAAAGATCTCCATTTGAACTATCCGGAGGACAGAAGAGGAGAGTAGCAATAGCTGGAGTAGTTGCTATGAAACCAAAGGTTCTGGTACTTGATGAGCCTACAGCAGGTCTTGACCCTAAGGGAAGAGATGACATTCTCGAAGAGATAAGAAACCTCTACGAAAAAGAAAATATCACAATTATACTTGTTTCTCATAGCATGGAGGATATTGCCAGGCTTGTAAACAGGATATTTGTAATGCATAAAAGTAAAGTCGCTATGGATGGGACCACGAGAGAGATTTTTAGGAAATCTGATGAACTGGAGAGCATGGGTCTTGGAGTACCTCAGATAACAAAATTTATGAAGAGATTCAAGGCACTGGGGCATCCAGTCAGAGATGACATCCTCACTGTTGAAGAAGCTAAGATAGAGATGCTGAAATATTTGAGAGGTAAGAAAGATGCTTAAAGACATAACTATAGGTCAATATTTTCCGGGCACTTCGATTGTTCACAAACTTGACCCGAGGGTCAAAATCGTAGTGACTGCAATGTTTATCGCTTCGTTATTCTTTATTACGAAGTTTTATCCCTATGCTCTGATAGTATTGTTTATTGGAATGGTAATTAACAATGCAAAACTTCCAATTAAATTTATATTAAAGGGCTTAAAACCATTGATGTTCATAATACTGATTACTTTTGCGATCAATCTCTTTATGACTAAAGGAGAGGTACTAGTAACTTTAGGACCGCTTACAGTCACAAAAGAAGGTCTGAGACAATCAGTATTTATGGCTTTGAGGCTAGTATTCCTAATAACAGGTACATCGCTTCTGACTCTCACAACATCGCCAATAGCTCTTACAGATGGAATAGAAAAACTACTTTCACCATTCAAAAAAATTGGACTGCCTGCTCACGAGTTGGCTATGATGATGACTATAGCGCTGAGATTTATACCTACGTTGCTTGAAGAAACTGATAAAATTATGAAAGCACAAATGGCAAGAGGTGCAGATTTTGAATCGGGAAACATATTAAACAGAGCAAAAAACCTGGTACCGCTATTAGTTCCTTTATTTATCAATGCCTTCAGAAGAGCAGATGACCTTGCGACCGCAATGGAAGCCAGGTGTTACAGAGGTGGAGATGGAAGGACAAGACTCAATGAATTGATGTTTAAGAAAAGCGATTATGTCATACTTACTGGGATGATAGCATTTTTCGGAGTATTGATATCTACCAGGTATTTTGGGTGATAATATGAGAAACATTAAACTCTTGATAGAGTATGATGGCACAAGATACAATGGATGGCAGTATCAGGAAAATGGCATATCTATCCAGCAAGAAATAGAAGATGCTTTTTATAGAATTACTGGAGAAAAAGTTAAACTAATAGGTTCTGGAAGAACTGATGCAGGAGTTCATGCACTGGGACAGGTGGCAAATTTTTTTACTGATTCAACTATTCCTGGGAAGAAAATCAAATATGCACTCAATAATGAATTGCCTGATGACATCAAGATAATTGACTCAGAAGAGGCAGAATTTAAATTTCATTCACGCTTTGACGCAACACATAAGAGATACAGATACAGAATATACACTGGCGAAGTGGAAAGACCAATGTTGAGGAATTATACCTATCATTTTAAATATCATCTGGATGTAGAACTTATGAGAAATGCAGCGAAAGATTATATTGGAACTCATGATTACGCTGCCTTTAAAGGTCGCAGAAGTGTGACAAAGACAACCATAAGGACAATAAACAGCATAGACATTGTCAAAAAAGGAATGATAATTGAAATTATTATTGATGGTAACAGTTTTATGAGAAATATGGTTCGAATAATGGTGGGAACTCTCATAGAAATAGGAAACGGTCAACGAGATAAAAACTCGATTTCCAGACTATTCACATCGGGAGATAGAAATCATTCGGGGTTTACAGCTCCAGGGAAAGGATTGTTTTTAGATAGTGTATTTTATGATGAAATCAACTGTTGACATCAGTATTTCATTGTATTAGAATATATAAGTGTGTGTAAGAAGAACCCGGAAACTTCTTATTAACACCTTTAGAAAAGTTGTTGCAAGGAGGGAAAAATTTGAAAAGTTACATGGCTAAAGCCAGCGAAGTAGAAAGAAAATGGTATATCATAGATGCTGAAGACAAAGTACTCGGCAGACTTGCAACAGAGGTGGCTACTATTTTAAGAGGCAAGAACAAGCCGGTTTACACACCTCATGTTGATACAGGAGATTATGTAATAATAATAAATGCTGAAAAAGTTAAACTTACAGGTAAAAAGCTAGAGCAAAATGAGCACATTTACCATACAGGACATCCCGGAGGTTTGAAGCGAGTTCCTTATCAAAGACTTATGGAAAAGAACCCAGAGAAGATAATTGAACTTGCTGTAAAGGGAATGCTTCCCAAAAATAGCCTCGGCAGAAGTATGTACAGGAAATTAAAGGTATACAGCGGGACAGAGCATGGACATGAAGCTCAAAAACCCGAAGTATACGAATTTTAATCTGGTTAGAAGGGAGGACTGTAAATGGCTGTAACACAATTTTTAGGAACTGGAAGAAGAAAGACATCTGTTGCTAGAGTCAGACTTCTACCTGGAAATGGAAATTTCACAATTAATAATAGAGATATTGAAGAATTTTTCGATTACGAGACTCTGAGAGTAATAGCCAGAGAACCGCTGACCATAACTGATACTCTTGATAAATACGATGTATTTGTCAACGTATATGGCGGAGGCTTCACAGGACAGGCAGGCGCTATCAGACACGGAATCGCCAGAGCACTTCTCGAAGCAGACGGAGAGCTGAGACCTTTACTTAAGAAGGCTGGGCACCTCACAAGAGATCCGAGAATGAAAGAAAGAAAGAAATATGGACTTAAAAAAGCAAGAAGAAGTCCACAGTTCAGCAAGAGATAATGAACAAGAAAACGCCATTGTTAGCAATGGCGTCTTTTTATGCTCAAAATTATATGTTTTTGATTAATTATCCACTGTGGATTGTGGATAATGTGGATAATGTGGGAAAATATTTGCATAAATCATGTGTTTGTTAAGAAATTTGCTATTGTAGTGCGTTGTGAGCCTCTTTTAATAGGTCGATTATTGGAAGCTGCTGTGGACAAATTGCTTCACATTCTCCACACTCTACGCAAGAAAGAGATGACTGACCTCTTTCATCAAGTAATTGATAAGATTGCTTTGATTGAGCTACTTCACCAAATACACTCATATTGTTATATAAGCCAAATATCTGGGGTATTTTAACACCAGAACTGCATGGCTGGCAGTAATTGCAGCTTGTACATCCAACCTTAACTCTATTCTTAAAATAATTCTCTGCTTTATCAACAATCTCAAGCTCTACACTGGATAATGGTTCTAAGTCTGAGCTTATTTTAATATTCTCATCCACCTGCTCAAAGTTGGACATCCCACTTAAAACAACCTTAACTCCTTCAAGTCCCTGAACCCATTTTAGGGCGTATTCAGCTGGAGTTCGTTCTCTGTTAGATTCAGAAAAGATATCATGAAGTTCTTCAGGGACAACAGCAAGCCTCCCTCCCTTTAGAGGCTCCATAACTATAACATCAATCCCTTTAGATCTGGCATACTCAAGACCTTTAATGCCAGCCTGATATTCTCTGTCTATGTAATTGAGTTGAATCTGGCAGAAGTCCCAAGGATAGGAGTCAATAATCTCCTTAAAAACTGGAAATTCGTCGTGAAAAGAAAAACCAATATTTTTGATTTTTCCAGTTGCTTTTGCGTTCTCAATAAATCCAAATACATTTAAAGATTTAATTTTTTGAAAACTTTTTTGATCAAGTGAGTGAAGAAGGTAAAAATCGACGTTTTTCGTCTGTAAATTAACGAGTTGCTCGTCGAGATATTTCATAAAATCGTCATGTTCTTGCGCAAGCCAAACAGGGTTTTTTGTGGCTAGATATACCTTATCTCTCAGGCCGCGGGACAGAACATGACCCACAAATTCCTCTGATTTTCCGCTATGATAAGGATATGCGGTATCAAGATAATTAACACCGTTTTCTATGGCATACCTGAGCATTTTTTCGGAGGCCTCGTAATCAATTTTAGAATTGTCTCCATCAAGTACGGGAAATCGCATACAACCAAAGCCTAATAGTGAAACATTTAACTTTTTACCTGTAATCTCGCGGTATTGCATATAAAAACCTCCTTATGTATAATGAAATCATACTACCCTTTAAGAGTTGGAACAGCTGTCTTTTGGTTTTCAAGATTAAAGAAATACCGAAAGGGTAGAATTAGTGTAGCTCAATGAAATTATACCACAATTAAAAGGAAGGAGTGATTAGATGGACGCAAAAAAGACCCCACTATATGACAAACATGTTGAGTTGGGGGGAAATGTTGTCGACTATGCAGGGTGGTTTTTACCTGTAGAGTACAAAGGATTGGTACCTGAACATCACGCTGTAAGGAATGCTGTTGGAATGTTTGACGTATCTCATATGGGTGAGATAACTGTTAAAGGTAAAGACGCACTTGCTTTTGTGAATTATCTTGTTGCCAACGACATATCAACTCTTGTCGACAAACAAATACTTTATACACATTTTTGCAACCCTGAGGGAGGTGTAGTTGACGACCTCTTAGTGTATCGCTTTGGAGAAGATGACTTCTATTTGGTTGTAAACGCATCGAACACTGCTAAGGACATGGATTGGATTACGAAGCACAAAGGCAGTTTTGATGTAGAAGTGGAGAACATATCTGATACTGTTGGAGAAGTTGCAGTACAGGGTCCACTGGCTGAAAAAGTTGTACAAAAGCTTACAGATTTTGACCTGTCACAAATTAAATTCTTCTTCCTAGAAAGAAATGTCAAAATTGCTGGTGTAGATTGTATGGTATCGAGAACTGGTTATACAGGAGAAGATGGATTCGAGATCTACACTGACAACGAAGGTATACTCAAAGTATGGGATGCTGTTATGGAAGCAGGAGCCGAAGAAGGAATAATGCCTTGTGGACTGGGATGTCGTGACACTCTTAGATTTGAAGCTTCACTTCCACTTTATGGGCACGAGTTTGATGACACAATAACTCCACTTGAGGCAGGATTTAAGTTCTTCGTAAAACTTAAGAAAGAGTCAGATTTCATTGGTAAAGAAGCTCTTAATAAGCAATGGACTGAAGGACTTGAAAGGAAACTAGCAGGATTTGAACTAGTAGACCGAGGTATAGCCAGGGAAGGCTATGAAGTCTATAAAGATGGAGAGAAAATTGGTCACGTAACTACAGGGTACATGAGCCCATCTGTAGGTAAAGTTATCGGTAATGCTCTGATTAAAACAGAATTTACAGAGTTAGGTACAGAAATTGATATTAAGATCAGAAACAAATTCGCGAAAGCGAAAGTAATAAGCAAAAAATTCTTGGATATGAAAAAATAGGAGGGTAAATTATGAAAGTTGTTAAAGGTTTGTTGTACACCAAAGATCACGAGTGGATCAAAGTAGAAGGTGATGAAGCTTTTGTAGGTATTTCTGACTATGCACAACATCATCTGGGAGACATCGTATATGTTGAGCTGCCAGAAGTAGACGACGAACTTGAAAAAGGTGAAGCTTTTGCAGCTGTTGAGTCAGTAAAAGCAGCTTCAGATGTCTACCTTCCTGCAGGTGGAAAAATTGTTGAAGTAAACGAAGAATTAGTTGACGATCCAGCGCTTTTGAATGCTGATGCATTTGAAAACTGGATGGTGAAAATTGAGCTTGCAGACAAAGCAGATCTTGATGATCTTATGACTAGTGAGGATTACGAAAAGTTTTTAGCTGAGGAGGTATAGTATGCATCCTTATATACCTGCAACTCCTGAGGATATCCAGGAAATGCTGAAGGCCATTGGCCTAGAAAGCGTAGACCAGCTATTTGATGATATTCCTAAAGAGGTACATCTAAAAGATGGCCTGGATATTCCAGATTCAAAAAGTGAATTGGAGGTTGCCGCTTATCTGAAGAACCTGGCAGAAAAAAACTGTTCAATGTCTCAGATGACAAGCTTTCTGGGAGCCGGAACCTATGATCATTACATTCCGGCAATAGTCGATAGACTTATATCGAGAAGCGAATTTTATACATCGTATACACCTTATCAGCCCGAAATCAGCCAGGGTACATTGCAGTATATATTTGAGTTTCAGACACTGATTTGCAATCTGACTGGAATGGATGTAGCTAATGCTTCCCTGTACGATGGAGGAACAGCAATCACTGAAGCTGCGCTAATGGCTGCAGCATATTCAAAGAAGGATGAACTGATAATATCCAAGTCAGTTAAGCCTGATGCGAGAAAGATACTTCACACTTATGCACATGTTCAGAATCTAAAAGTAATTGAAGTTGACATTAAAGATGGAGTAACTGATATAGAAGCACTTGAAGGACTTGTATCCGACAATACTGCTGCAGTTATCGTTCAGAGTCCAAACTTCTTTGGTATAATTGAAGACTTAAAGGCGATAGGAGAGGTTGCACACAAGGGTAAAAAGACTACTTTTGTAGCTGCAGTCGATCCAATATCACTGGGAATTCTAAAGAAACCAAGAGATCTTGGAGTTGACGTAGTAGTAGGTGAAGGTCAATCTTTAGGAATTCCTGTAAGCTTTGGAGGCCCATATCTTGGATTTATGGCAGTAAGAAGCGAGTACGTCAGGAAACTGCCTGGCAGAATTGTTGGACAAACTGAAGACCTTGACGGCAAGAGATCATTCGTATTGACGCTGACGGCAAGAGAGCAACATATTAGAAGAGAAAAAGCTACATCTAATATTTGTTCTAACCAAGGTTTGAACTCCCTTGCAGCTACTATTTACATGGTTACTTTAGGCAAGGAAGGGCTTAGGGAAGTTGCATCACAGTCCGCAAAGAAAGCACATTATGCTTTTGAACAGATGACTAAATCAGGAAAATTCAAACCTATGTTTGATAAGCCATTCTTCAAAGAATTTGCTGTGAAGTCCGAAATGGATCCTTCAGCAGTAAACGAAGCTCTAAAAGAAGAGAAGATAATTGGTGGATACAACTTAAGTATTGATTATCCTGAGTTAGAGGGCGGAATACTCTATGCTGTAACTGAAAAGCGTACGAAGGAAGAAATAGATAAGCTGACTGGCGTATTGGAGGGAATATAATGAGAAACTATGAACATCTGATATTCGAACTTTCCAAACCAGGAAGAAAAGCTTATATGCTGCCACCACTTGATGTTGAAGACAAAGAGCTTAGCAGCCTTATTCCCGACGAATTCATCAGCAAAGAGGAGCTTAAACTTCCTGAAGTTACAGAAGTTGACATAATCAGACACTATACAAATCTATCTAATAAGAACTATGGAGTTGATACAGGTTTCTATCCATTAGGATCCTGTACAATGAAATATAATCCAAAAATAAATGAAGACGCTGCCAGATACGATGGATTTGCCAATGTGCATCCTTATCAGGCAGAGGACTGTATTCAAGGTTCATTGCAATTAATGTATGAGCTTGAAAAGCATCTGTGTGAAGTTGCTGGTATGGATAGGCTAACTATGCAGCCTGCAGCGGGAGCACATGGAGAGCTTACTGGGATAATGCTTATAAAAGCTTATCATGAAAAGCGAGGCGATTTTGAAAGGAATAAAATAATAGTTCCTGATTCAGCCCATGGTACTAACCCTGCAACAGCTGCAATGGCGGGATATAAGATTGTAGAGATAAAATCTACAAAGGATGGACTTGTAGATCTTGAGGCTCTTAGAGCAGCAGTTGGAGAAGACACTGCAGGTCTTATGCTGACAAATCCAAACACTTTAGGTATATTTGATAAAGGTATCCTGGAGATCGCTAAGATTGTACACGATGCTGGCGGACTTCTTTACTACGACGGAGCTAATGCAAACGCAATAATGGGTCATGCGCGACCTGGAGACATGGGATTTGACGTAGTGCACTTTAACCTGCACAAGACATTCTCAACACCTCACGGTGGCGGTGGACCTGGTTCAGGACCTGTTGGTGTAAAGAAAGAACTGGTCGAATTTCTTCCAGTTCCGATGGTAGAAAAAGATGGAGACAGGTATTTCCTGGATTACGACTATCCTAACACTATCGGGAAAGTAAAAGACTTTTATGGTCACTTTGGAATACTCGTAAGAGCATTCACCTATATATTGACTCTTGGTGGAAACGGTCTGAAGAAAGCGTCTGAAATGGCTGTATTAAATGCGAACTATATTTGCAGTCAGTTAAAAGACGATTACTATCTACCTATTGACACTATATATAAGCATGAGTTTGTGTTAGGTGGCTTAGGAGATTCTCTAAGTGAAGTTACAACTCTGGACATTGCTAAGAGGCTGTTGGATAAAGGTTATCATCCTCCGACAATATACTTCCCACTGATAATTAATGAGGCAATGATGATAGAACCAACAGAAACAGAAAGCAAAGAAACTCTGGATGAATTTATTGTAGCTATGAAGGAAATTGCAAAAGAAGCCAGAGAAAATCCAGAAATGGTCAAATCTGCACCCCATAATACTGTAGTCAGAAGACCAAATGAGGTCAAGGCTGCGAGAGATATCAACGTTAAGTACGAAGGGTAGGTGTATCTTTTGACAAAAAGAATTGCAATAATTGGTGCCGGTCCCGGCGGATATGTAGCAGCTATAAGAGCTGCTCAGCTTGGGGCTCAGGTTTACCTTATAGAGAGCAGAGAAATAGGGGGAACCTGTTTAAACAGGGGTTGTATTCCCACCAAAACCTACTTCAGAAATGCTCAGATGATGGCTGATTTGAGGAATGCTCAAGAATTTGGTATTACCGTTGATGGATACAGACTTGATGGGAAACTGCTATTTGAAAGGAAAAACAAAATAGTTGGCGATCTTGTAGGCGGGATTGAGAAATTGCTTGGATCATATCCAAATATCGATCTTATACACGGGAAAGCATCTTTCAAAGAGGGAAAACTCATTAACGTTGACCTGAATGACGGTGGTTCCAGGGATGTAGAAGCTGATGCTGTGATAATCGCAACTGGATCATTCCCTCAGATGACTGAAACTAAAGGGGTTGACCTGGAAGGCGTAATCACCTCTGATGACCTTCTTGAGCTGGATCACATACCAGAAACTCTAATTGTAGTAGGCGGGGGAGTAATAGGTCTGGAGTTTGCAAGTATATACAAAGAACTTGGTTCTCATGTAATACTGCTTGCTTCAAGGATACTAAAAGATGCCGATAAGGAGATTTCCAAGAGGATGACTCCGCTACTCAAAAAACAGGGTATAGAAACCTACGTTGACATTAGAGCTAAGGAAATTGTAAGAGAAGGAAATAAACTCAGAGTTGTAGCAAGGTACAAAGAGAAAGATGAAGAAATAGAAGTAGTTGGAGATTACGTACTAATTGCATCAGGCAGAGGACCACTTATAGATGGCTTAAATCTGGAAGCTATCGGTGTTGAAAGTACCGGAAGAGGTATTAAAGTAGATGATAATTATGAAACTACTGTTCCTGGTGTATATGCAATAGGAGATGTAAACTCTAAAGGAATTCAACTGGCTCACGTTGCTTCAGCTCAGGGTGAATTTGTAGTCGAGACCATAATGGGGAATACTCCAGAAGTAAACCTTGAACACTGGCCAGCCTGTGTATTTACAATGACTGAGGCTGCTCAGGTAGGCTATACTGAAGAGCAACTTAAAGAAAAAGGTATAGATTATAGGTCAGGTAAGTTCATGTTTTCAGCAAATGGGAAAGCTATGTCTCTAGGTGAGACGGATGGTATCATAAAGATACTGGCTTCCAATGAAGACAATAAAATCCTTGGGGTTCATATTATTGGGCCACATGCAAATGACCTTATACACGAAGGTGCACTGGCTATTTCTAACGACCTGGATCTCAATGCCATTAAAAGGACGATACATGCGCATCCAACTCTGTCTGAGGCATTCTTTGAAGCTGCTTTAGGTACGGACGAGGCTGCGATACACATCGCACCAAAGAGAAAGAGAAGAAGTTAAACATTAAAAAAACAACGGGGAAACCCGTTGTTTTTATTTGCAAATCATCCTAATATAGCTTTGCTTTTTTCATCCATAAACTGATTACTGTAGAGGTTATAATAATACCCTCGTGCTTTAATAAGCTCTTTGTGAGTGCCGTCTTCGATAACTTTTCCATCTCGTATAACAAGTATTCTATCAGAATTTTTGATAGTTGAAAGTCTGTGAGCAATTACAAAGCTCGTTCTGCCATATAAAACTCTTGATATTGCATCTTGTATGATTTTTTCGGTTTCTGTGTCTATAGATGAAGTCGCTTCGTCTAATACAAACAATGAAGGATTTCTTACTATTGCTCGAGCGAAAGATACCAGTTGTTTCTGACCAGTAGAAAGAAGATTTCCTCCTTCGCCAACCTCTGTATCGTAGCCGTCTTTCATTTCCATAATGAACTCATGAGCATTTACAAGCCTGCAAGCTTCTTCTATTTCCTCGTCTGTCGCATCCAACTTTCCATATCTCACATTGTCCCTTATAGAACCGCTAAAAAGGTGCGGCGACTGTAGAACATATCCCAGATTATCGTGAATCCAGTTAAGTGGCATCTCTCTATAGTCAGTTCCATCAATTGTGATTATTCCTTCAACTGGTTCATAGAATCTGCAGAAAAGGTTTACTATAGTTGATTTACCGGAACCAGTCTCTCCAACCAATGCAATAGTCTGTCCTGGATTTACGTGAAGATTAAAGTTTTCTAATACAGGCTCGTCTTTTTGGTAGTAAAAACTTACATCACGAAATTCAATTTCACCTTTAATTTTTGGCCACTTCCTATTCTCATGAGAGAATAGTCCGCCAAATTTTGCTACTACATCATCTGAATCGATAATTTGTGGCTCTTCTCTCAGGAGTGAAAAAACTCTTTCTGCAGAAGCCTGAGCACCTTGTATTTCAGCAAATATTACTGCTATCTGCCTTACAGGCTCAAATAGCTGAGCTGCAAAAGAAATAAACGCGACAAGTGTTCCATAAGAGATAATATCTCTTAAAATGAAGTCCCCTCCATAAGTAAGTGCAAGCGCTGTTCCTATACTTCCAAGTGCTATTACGATTGGAAGATAAATAGATGACAGTACGGCTGCTCTTATGGCGTTTGTCCTCATCGAGTGTGTCAACTCAGAAAATTCGCTGAGATTAAGCTCTTCACGAACTAATGTCTTCGTGGTCTTTGCTCCTTGTATATCCTCATTGTACGCTCCTGTAATCTGAGAATTTATTTTTCTAACATCCCTCTGAGCTATTAGTATTCTCTTTTGAAAGAATGCGCTTACAATAGCGAGAACAGGTACAACAATAAGGGTAATCAGAGCTAACTTAACATTTAAAATAAACATGTAAATGGTTACGCCCGTCATCATAGTCAGGCCCCAGGCTATATCCACAAGACCCCAACTTATAGTTTCGCTGAGCCTGTTGATATCTGAGGTCATTCTCGCCATAAGCCATCCTACAGCTTTATTATCATAATATGAAAGCGAAAGTTCTTGCAGTCTTATGAATCCAATTCTTCTTATATCGTGAGCCATTGAAGTCTCTAGTTTTCCTGCAAGCTTGATAAAAAAGTAGATAATCAGGCTTAAAGCAGCAACAGCAGAAAAATAGACAATAATAAAGCCCGTAATACCATCAAGTGATTTGTTTTCGATAAATTTGTCTACCGCAAACTTTGAAAGCAGTGGAAATGTGCTGTCCATTAAACCGAGTCCAGCCATGATTCCTGTCAATTTTAAAAATTCAGACTTATAAGGTTTGAGGTAAGTAAAGAAGTCTTTCCATACCTTGAATTCAACTTTTGTTGTCTGCACATTTGATTCTTCCATCAGCTCACCTCCTAAACGGCGTCCAGTTCGTCATCCAGAGAAGTCTGAATGTCGTAGACTCTTTTATATAGACCGTCAATGCTGATTAATTCTTGATGCGTACCTTCTTGGACTATTTTGCCTTTATCCATGACGATGATTTTATCTGCTTCTGAAACAGTTGAAATCCTATGCGATATAATGATTGTGGTCGACCTTCTGCTCTTGTTTAAAAGTGCTTTTCTTATTTGAATGTCAGTTTCTGTATCAACTGCTGAAAGAGAGTCGTCAAATATAATAATAGGAGTATTGCTTATTATTGTTCTGGCAATGGACATCCTTTGTTTCTGTCCACCAGATAGAGAAACGCCTCTTTCACCAACGAGAGTGTCGTATTTTTTATCGAAACTATTTATGTCATTGTGTATGGAAGCAGCTTTTGCTGCATTAAATACCATACCTTCGTCCAAATCAGGATTGGTAAGTCTAATATTCTCTCTGATAGTCTTTGCATATAGGAAAGGTTCCTGTAGTACAAGACCGACATTCTTTCTAATCCATTTTCTATCTATTGTACTTAGTTCACGTCCATCTATTTTAATTGAGCCACTGCTGTAATCGTACAACCGAGGTAACAGGTGCACCAATGAGCTCTTACCTGAACCAGTTGATCCAATAATTGCAAGGGTTTCACCTGGTTCTGCCGAAAATGAAACTCCATCAAGGACTATTTTATCATCTTCGTATGCAAAGCTGACATTTTCAAATTCTATTCGACCTGATATAGGGGGTTCCTCACCATTTTCAACCAGATTTTCAACTGGTATTGAGAGAATCTCATCAATTCTATTAATTGAAACCAGAGCCTTTCCCATATCAGAAAGGGTTCGCCCTAATTGTCTTATTGGCCAAACTAGCATATTGACATAGCTAATAAATGAAATGAGTACACCAAGACTTAAATTGCCTCTTACTACCATGATAGTACCTGTTATAATGGTAACTCCTACTTGCAACATGCTTATGAAGTCTGAAAGAGACCAGTACATAGCAAGGTTAATTATAAGTCTTTGAACGTACTTTTTGTAATCTCCATTACGTTCATCAAACTTTGACAACTCATGTGATTCTCTTGCAAATGCTTTGACAACTCTTATACCAGTTAGATTTTCTTGAAGAGTGGTAGTAAGTTTTGCCTCAGCTTCATCGGCGATTAAAAAGTCTTTTTGTATTTTTTTAAAGAATATTATTGCAAATATAAAAGTAAAAGGCAGTAATGAAACTGATGCCAGTGCAAGCTTTAGATTCAGACTAAGCATGACCTGCATAATAAAGATGAGCATAAAAATAGATCCTGCAACCTCTATTAATTGAACAGAAAGAAATCTCTTTACAGTTTCTACATCGGATGTACATCTTTGTATCAGATCTCCTGTGTCTCCTTTTACATGATAGCTATAAGGAAGTTTTTGAATATGATCGTACATATCATCTCTTATTCGCATGGAAACTTCTTCTGCAGCCTTGGCAGAAAGGTATCCCTTAAGGTATAAAAAAATGCCGCGAAGTGCTGTGTTTATTACGATAACAACACCAATAATCCATAGATGTGCAGTCAGAAAGTCTATGCCGCCTAAGTATGATACAAATTTAGCAACAACAGAAGATTCTATGGGTTTTGTCCCAATTACAGAGTCTACAGCAACACCTATAATGAGCGGTCCCAGAGTATTAAAGAGTTGTGATATGACAACTGAAAACATTCCTACAAAATAAATAGCTTTAAGGCCTTTGGCAAATTGTAATATTTTTTTCGCTTCTTTCATGCTTACACCTCTCAATTCTGCAAAAAAAATCCATAGGTCTTGGCCTACGGCTTTAGTCTTTTACACTTCCAGAGTATTCCAATTACAATTTTATACTAAAACGCCTAAATGTCAACATTTATTTTGTATTGAGAACATGGTTTTGGCAATTAAATCAATAACAAAGATAAATAATTTGAAAATTCAAGTTTTTTTTAATAATCTTTGAATTTGAAGAGTTACAGGGGTTATGTATGGGTATCATAATTTTATAATTGATATCAAAGGGGAAGTGCAATGAACGAGATTCTACTTATTAACAGAGTAAATTTTAAAGACTATAGTGGAAAAAAGCAGAGAGTATTTTTTCTAATAGGCGGAATGAATCTGCCTAAAGTGGAGGAGACGCTTGCCCAGATACTGGATAGCTCAAGGCTGGTAGATAAAGAAGATGTAGTATTTAAATACAATGGAGTTGAAGTGAGCATTTTAACCCAGTCAATACCAATTCTTATAAAAGCCATGTCTGATCATAACCTTTCTTTGTACTCGGTTTATTCTCCTTATGACCCAGGGCCATAATTGCAATAATTACTGTTTTGTATGATAAATCATGGGTATAACTAATAAGTGCAAATCGAAATAGCATTGCACATATTGGTGTAATAGCTATGTCGATGATTTGTTTTATAAAAATAAACTAAAATATGGAGGTATGACATGAGCGAAAAATTATTGAAAGCATTGAATGATCAGTTTAACTTTGAACTATTATCGGGGTACTATTATTTGGCGATGGCGGCATATTGTGAAGCTGAGAATATGAAGGGTATGAGTCATTTCCTGGTAGAACAAGCTAAAGAAGAGTATGAGCACGCAATGAAGTTTTACGAATTTATTAATGACAGCGATGGGAGAGCGACAATGCAGGCTATAGGAGAACCAAAAAATGAATTTGACTCATTCTTGGAAGTATTTGAGACAGCTCTTCACCACGAAAAAGTTGTTACTTCAAGAATCTATAATCTTCTTGAGATGGCAATTGAAGAAAAAGCACACTCTACCGTTCAGTTCCTACAGTGGTTTGTAGAGGAGCAGGTAGAAGAAGAAAGTACCATGAAAGATATAATTTTCAAGCTTGAGAGAGTTAAAGATCACTTCCAAGGCTTGATGATGATAGATAACGAATTAGGAAAGAGATAATTATACTGTAAAAACAGCTCATGAAAAAAATGAGCTGTTTTTTGTTTGTTTTTTCCTTGACACATATATGCATATATTCTAATATGGTGATATAAAGATATTGTTTAATTAAATAGGAAAGTAGGAGATACAGGGTGAAGTACGATAAAAAAATACTGGAAGAGAAGGTTGCTTTATTAAAGCTAATGGCTCATCCTGTCAGACTCTGCATTTTAAGAGGCCTTGTGATGGAAGGGACAAACAATGTATCTTATATGCAGGACTGTCTTGACATTCCCCAGTCGACTATTTCCCAGCATCTAGCCAAGTTAAGACTTGGTGGGCTAGTAAGGGATGAAAGAAGGGGTACAGAGGTTTTCTATTCCGTATCAAATGATGAAGTATTAAAAATTATTAACCAATTGTTTGTAGAGGAGGAATAAAAATTGTCCAAAAAAGTTGTCATCGTAGGAGGAGTTGCAGGTGGAGCGACAGCGCTTACCAGGCTCAGAAGGCTTGATGAAAGTGCTGAAATAGTTTTATTTGAAAGGGGCGAATACATTTCATTTGCAAATTGTGGTCTTCCTTACTATATTGGAGGAACAATCGAGCAAAGAGATGCATTATTAGTAAGCACCCCAGAAGCAATTATGAAAAAGTACAATGTCGATGTGAGAAACCTTTCAGAGGTTACTAAAATCGACAGAGATAACAAATCAGTAGAAGTTAAAAACTTAAAGACAGGTGAAGTATATAACGAAAGTTATGATTATCTTCTGCTGTCTACTGGTTCCAGCCCTATTAAACCACCAATACCAGGAATAGATGCTCCAAATATTTTCAGTCTGTGGAACATACCTGATACTGATGCAATAAAAGCTTATATTGACGAAAAGAAACCGAAGTCAGCTGTTGTTGTAGGTGGGGGCTTTATTGGCCTTGAAATGGCTGAAAATCTATATGATCAGGGATTAAATGTTGCTGTTGTCGAAATGCTAGATCAGGTTATGGCACCTATAGATTATGAAATGGCACAGATTGTACATGAACATATGAAATCAAAGGGAGTGGACTTGCACCTAAAAGACGGAGTAAGCACTTTTGAATACGAAAATGGAACAACAGTTATAACTCTTCAATCAGGAGAAAAAGTTTCAGGCGATATGATAATTCTCTCCATAGGAATTAGACCAAATGGGGAGCTGGCAAAAGGTTGTGGGCTTGAACAAAACCAGCGCGGAGGAATTATTGTAGACAAATATCTTAAGACATCAGATGACAATATATATGCAATAGGTGATGTAATAGAAGTAGAAGACTACGTTAACAAGGTTCAAACAATGGTACCACTTGCAGGTCCCGCTAACAAACAGGGACGTATTGTTGCCAACAACATCCTTGGCTCCTATAAAGAGGAATACAAGGGAACACAGGGAACCAGTATTGCAAAAATATTTGACCTGACTGTAGCAAGTACTGGAGTTAACGAAAAAACTCTTATTAGGATGGGCAAAGAATATAAAAAGGATTACAATCTAACTCTTATACATCAGAATGCACATGCGGGTTATTATCCTGGAGCACTTCCAATGACTATGAAGATGATTTTCGATATGGATGGAAAAGTATTGGGCTCACAGATTGTTGGATATGAGGGTGTCGACAAGAGAATAGATGTAATTGCCACCGCCATAAGATTTGGTGGAAAAGTGGAGAACTTAATCGACCTTGAACTAGCATATGCACCACCTTACGGTTCAGCGAAGGATCCAGTAAATATGATAGGCTTCGTTGCAGATAACTTGATGAGGGGAATGACAGAACAAGTTCTCTGGAGAGAACTAGATGAACTTGATAAAGATGAATACAAAATTCTTGATATTAGGGAAGATGTAGAAACTGAGATTGGTTCAATGGAAAATTCTATTCATATACCTTTAGAAGAGCTAAGGGATAGGTTGGATGAATTGGATAAAGACAAAACCTATATCACTTTGTGCTCGGTTGGTTTGAGAGGATATTTAGCAGAAAGAGCTCTTAAAGACAGAGGATATAAGGCTCTCAATCTGGCTGGTGGATTTACCACTTATAAAAATATGTATATGCAAAGTGACACACCACAACCTCAGGAACCAAGAGCATTTTCAGATTCGGGGGTTGCAAATACATCGCTGGGAAAGTAGCATCCCCAGCAGGGGAGATCATCAAGCTTAATGCTTGCGGTCTTTCCTGTCCGGGGCCTATAATACAAGTTGCTGAAAGATTTAAAACTCTTAATGATGGTGATATTCTCGAAGTATCAGCAACAGATCCAGGATTTTTAAGTGACATAAGAGCTTGGTGCAGAAATACTGGAAACACTTTTATAAGCGATGAAAAGCAAAAAACACAATGGGTTGTCCGACTAAAAAAAGGACTTGGCGGAGAAATTGAAAACACTGCAAAAACTATAGTATCTGCTCCAACAAAGAAGGAAAAATCAATGATTGTATTTAGTGGAGACCTGGATAAGGCCATAGCTTCATTCATTATAGCGAATGGAGCAAAGGCAATGGGTAACGACGTTACGATGTTTTTCACATTCTGGGGACTAAATATTCTTAGAAAGCCTGAACCTGTGAGCGTCAGCAAAGATTTTATTAGCACGATGTTTGGGAAAATGATGCCAAGAGGAAGCTCAAAACTAGGGCTTTCCAAAATGAACATGGCTGGAATTGGACCTAAGCTAATAAGAAAAGTAATGAATGATAAGAACATTTCTTCTCTTGAAGAATTAATAAAGACAGGAATCGATTCAGGCATAAGAATCGTAGCATGCCAGATGTCAATGGACGTTATGGGAATAACAAAAGAAGAACTCTTTGATGGAATTGAAATTGGAGGAGTTGCAACCTATCTGGATGCAGCAGACGAATCTAACGTAAATCTATTTATTTAAAGATAAAGCGGAGTGAATTTACTTTTCACTCCGCTTTATTACGCTTTTGTATACTAGACTTGATTATGAGAATAATGTATAATATGCATAGTAATCAATAAATGAAATGATTACACCGTTTTGTTAATAATTAAAACTTAAACATCAAAGGAGGATCTACTATGAATGTAATGACACAAGATAATCTCAGATCTGCATTTGGCGGAGAAAGCCAGGCGCACATGAGATACAGAGTATGGGCTGAAAAAGCTAAAAAAGATGGTTTTCCAAACGTAGCAAGGCTTTTTATGGCTACTTCCGATGCTGAACAAGTTCACGCTACTCTCCACTTTAAGGCTCTTAAAGATATTTCAGGAGGTTTTACTGTAGTTTCTGGTGGAGAATTTGGTCTTGGTACAACTTCAGAAAACCTTGCAGGAGGCATAGCAGGTGAACTACATGAAGTTACCCAAATGTATCCAGCTTACATATCAGTTGCAGAAATGCAAGGAGAAAAAGCAGCTGTTCAGGCAATGAGATATGCAGTGGCAGCAGAGCAGGTACACGCTGACTGTTACCAGGTTGCTAAGGATTTTGTTGATGCAGAAAAAGATCTTGAAGCTAAGGTTATAGAAATGTGTCCAGTATGCGGATATATTACTCTTACGGGAGAAGAAGAAAACTGCCCAATCTGCAGCGCAAAGAAAGCTCTATTTGTTGAATACTAAAGATTGACAGACGCCATTAAGGCGTCTGTTTTTCAGATAGATTTGGAGGTTAATTGATGCTGTTTGAGACACTTGCAGTATCTATAGTCGTTGGTTTAATTAGGAAAGGAAAGTTTAAAAATATTGAATCCATCCCAGTAAAAGGATGGCCTTTTATAATAGCTGGTTTTCTTGTTTACATATCAACATTAATAATTTTGAAGTATTCATCAGGTGCATTATCGAGTTGGATATTTTCGAATATTATTTTGTTAGTGAGCACTTATTATCTTTTTATAATTATTGGTATTCTAATATCTTCAATGAGTGTCGGATTCGTCCTTATTTCAACTGGTCTGGGACTTAATGGATTAGCTTCAATAGTAAATGGTGGTAGGATGCCTGTTTCTGCAGATGCACTAAGAATAGCGGGGTTAGAGGAAAATATAAGCTTTCTTTCTGCAGGTAAGAGTTCAGTTCATATACTGGCTGACTCTGGCACTAGGCTTTATTATCTTGCGGATATTATACCAGTTCCTTTGATAATTCCTAAAGTCATTAGCATAGGAGATATTATATTGGCAATAGGAATTTTTCTAACTATTCAAAAATATATGACTTTATCTAATTCGTTGCATAGCTGAGCAATAAGAGATAGAATATAGGTACTGGAGTTGTTATTCTAATGAAGAGATGGATTCTGCCAATTTTGGCAATTTTACTCATTGCAAGTGGGGTACTTCTCAGCGGTATGGCAGCAGAGAGATTTCAAACAGGAGAAGCGGCTGTTGATGAAAACGTTATCCTGGAACCTGAAATAGATGGAGAATCGGTTGATGTAGCAGAAGAAGAGTTCGAGCCTGAGCCTTCATCTTTAAGGATTATTGCCGTCGGAGATATAATGTTTCACATCCCACAAATTAATAGCGCTGCAGACGAAGAGGGCGGATTTAATTTTGAACCTCCATTTACCTTTGTAAAGAGTTATATCGATGAAGCTGATATAGCCATTGCAAATTTGGAAACGGTTATAGCCAGTAGCGGAGGACCTTACCGTGGGTTCCCTAGGTTCAATAGTCCTGTAGAAACCCTCGATGCACTTAAATCAACAGGCTTTGATATACTGACAACTGCGAATAACCATACTCTCGACCAAGGTAAAACAGGATTGATAAATACCATAAATGAGATCGAAAAGAGAAATTTTGTTCAAATTGGAACAAGCAAGACAGAGAGAAAAGATTACGAAATAGTCGAGAAAAATGGCATTTCGATAGCATTTTTTGCTTATACTTACGGTTTGAATGGGCTGGATAGCTTGCTTTCAAAAGATGAACTATCAACTATGGTCAACCTGATTGATAAAGACAGGATGGCTGACTCAATTTTACAAGCGAGAGCGGAAGGCGCTGAATTAATTGTAGTTTCATTGCATTGGGGCTATGAATATCATACAAGAGCGTCAACTATACAAAGAGATCTTGCTGAATTTCTCATCAATAATGGAACCGATATAATTCTCGGGAGTCATCCTCATGTTGTCCAAGAGGTTGAGTTATTGGAAACAGAAACAAATACAGGGCTTGTCATCTATTCCATGGGAAATTTTATTTCTAACCAAAGATACGAAACTATGGGTGTATCTGCTACTGAAAATGGCCTTATGGTTATGATAGATATTGAAAAAGATTTGATTACCGAAAATATTGAAATAACAAGTATCACCCCATTAGTGACGTGGGTGGATAGATACGAGACCAATGGTAAGTATGATTATCGTATCGTACCTATCGAAGAAGCTCTTTCAGGTAATTTAGATATGAACTTAACAGATGGGAAAGAAGCAAAGTTAAAAAAGTCTCTTGAAGAAATAAATTCTCTAATTGATGAAAATATCACATTTTAAATCAATTGCAAAAAAACCTGATATATTTATACAAATCAATCAACTTCTAATGTATAATTAAACTGAGTAGATTACATTAAAAAGGCGGGATCTGATTGCAATACCTTATCGATACATTTGCAAACATCAGAATCAGGGATATCATCGATATCCTTATCGTTGCTGTAGTTCTGTATAAGCTTTTTACTCTCATTAGAGAGACAAGAGCAGAACAGTTGATAAAAGGTATAGGAATTCTACTTATTCTTACAAAGATTAGTGAGTGGCAGGAGCTATACACTATAAACTGGATACTGAGTAATGCAATGACTGTTGGTACTCTGGCTATTCTTATAGTTTTCCAGCCTGAGTTGAGAAGAGGATTGGAGTACATAGGCAGAAGCCGTTTCTTTTCCAAATCACTTATAGAAATTAGAACAGAAAGCATGTCAAAGGTAGTAGATGAAATAGTAGAAGCTACTGCCTCACTTTCACGTCAAAAAATCGGCGCCCTAATGGTCCTTGAAAGACAGACTGGTTTAAATGAACTTCTTGAAACCGGAACGAGAATTGGTGGCGCAGTCAGCAGTGATCTCTTAATAAATATTTTCATTCCAAATACTCCTTTACATGATGGTGCTGTGATTATTAAAGATGATATTATTAAAGCTGCAGCCTGCTTTTTACCGCTTACTGACAATTCCAATATAAGTAAAGAACTTGGTACAAGGCACAGGGCAGCTCTTGGTATTTCTGAAAGGTCAGATAGTCTTTCGATCGTTGTATCAGAAGAGACAGGGGCCATTTCGATAGCTGAAAATGGTACTATTTCAAGGTATCTTGATGCAAAAACTTTGAGACAGATTCTTTTAGAAATGTATAAACCAAAAGGCGGTAATCAGACATTCATAACAAAATGGAGGCGACGGGATGAATAGGAAAAGCGAAATAACTGCAAAAGTCCTGGTTCTTGTTATAGCCATTTTTCTGTGGAGTTATGTTATGAGTGAGGTTGATCCTGTCATTACGCCCAGAATCAGAAATGTAAAAATAACCTTTTCAAATACTGCTGCCCTAGAGAGAAATGGTTATGTGAATATGGGACCTGAAGAGGTTAAAATTGATGTTTGGATAAAGGGTAAAAAATCTGAAATAGACAAGAAGTTTGATAGTTCGAAAATATTTGCAAGTGTTGACTTGAGTGGATATACAGAAGGGCAGGTAAAAGTACCCATTATGGTTGGACTTTTGGATCAAACTGCAGAAGTTTTCATCGATAATTGGGAACCAAAGGAGGCTCTGTTTACAATAGATAAGATCGTCACAAAAGAAGTGCCTGTAACAGTTACAACTTCAGGACAACTACCAGACACATATGTACTTGGCAATATAGTTTCAAGGCCTCAGACAGTATTGTTGAGAGGACCTAGGACCTGGCTTAATGAAGTAAGCAGGATAATAGCTATAGTAGACATTCTTGGGAAGACAGAAACTCTAAATATGGCAGTACCAATAAAGGCCGTTGACGACGAAGGAGAAGAGGTCAGAGGAGTAGAAAGGGAACCTGGAATTGTAGATATGACAGTTCCAATATATAAAACTGCTCGTGTACCTATTGAGCTTCTAACTGAAAACGAGCTTCCAGAAAACTTCTCTCTGGTGGATATGGAAATTAGTCCTTCCGAAGTTATGATAAAGGGAGATAAGTCGGTTGATACAATATTCAGAGTTCAGACTGTACCTGTAGACGTATTGGATTTGCTTGATAAAGATAGCCACGAGCTAAAACTTAGCCTGCCAACAGGTATGGAGCTGCTTAATCCTGAAATTAAAATCAATTTAACATATAAAGTTGAAGAGACGATTGAACAAACTATGCAATTTACACTGGATCAGATAAGGACGGTTAATATCCCTTCAGGTCTTGAACTTGATGAATTGGATAACGACCTTGTATATACAGTTATCCTTAAAGGATACAAGTCAGTACTCGAAGAAACAGATATCATTAGAGACTTAAAGCCAACTGTGGATCTTAGGGGTCTCGAAGCTGGATTGCATCAGTTAGAAATTGAATTTATTCAGTCTGGCAATATAACAGTAGAAACAGTTATTCCTAATATTGTTGAAATAAATCTTTTGGAAGAATAAGGGGGCAAATATGGAAAAAAAGTATGTTCTGGCAATTAACCCAGGATCAACATCAACTAAGGTATCGCTGTTTGAGGGCTTAACAGAGTATAAGTCAAAAAAACTTGACCACTTGACAGAAGACCTTGACAGATTCGATGACATTTACAGTCAGTATGATTACAGACTTGAGATTATCAACAACTGGCTGGAAGAAGAAAGAATCAGTATAGAAGAGCTTGAAGCAGTTGTAGGTAGAGGCGGTCTGTTAATGCCGATACCCAGCGGTACTTATGCGGTGACAGATGCGATGATTGAAGACCTAAAAATTGGTGTTCAGGGTCAGCATGCTTCTAATCTTGGAGGCATACTCGCAAAGGGAATAGCTGATAAAGCTGGTATCCCTTCGTTTATTGTCGATCCGGTAGCTGTGGATGAGTTTGAGGACATCGCAAGAATTTCAGGTCTTAAAGATCTTCCGAGAACATCATTGATACACGCTTTGAATATCAAAGCGGTGTGCCATAGATTCTCAAAAGAATACAATCAGCCTGTAGATGAACTAAATATAATAGTTACTCACATGGGTGGAGGGATATCTGTTGCTCCAATAGAGAATGGGAAAATAGTCGACGCAAATGGAGCCAATAATCTGGGACCGTTTTCACCAGAAAGAGCTGGCGGACTGCCAGTATGGGATATAGTGGAGATGTGTTATTCCGGAGATTACGAAGAAGGTCAGATTAAGAAAATGATCGTTGGCAAAGGTGGACTTGTATCCTATCTGGGAACATTTGACGGAAGAGAGGTAGTTTCCAGAATAGAAAATGGTGATGAAGAAGCAAGACTTATTTACGATGCAATGGCATATCAAATCGGAAAAGAAATAGGCGCTTACAGTACCGTTTTAAAAGGAAAAGCTACTGCTATACTACTGACAGGTGGTTTGGCATTTTCAGAATATCTGGTAGATAAAATAAAGCAAATGGTTTCATTTATAGCTCCAGTGGTGGTTTACCCCGGAGAAGATGAAATGACTTCTCTTAACGAAGGCGCGAGAAGAGTTTTAAGTGGAAGTGAGAAAGCAAAAATTTATGAAGATGAGGTGAGATAATGGCAAAAAATTTTGAAGCTTTATTTCAACTTGCTATTGAGAAAGGACCTAAGAAAGTAGCAGTCGCTGTGGCACAAGATGAAGATGTTCTAGGAGCAGTAAAAGAAGCTTACCTAAAGGGGATAGTGACGCCGGTTTTAGTTGGAGATAAAGAAGGCATTGAAAAAATTGCCGGAGCTATCGGGTTTGATCTTACAGGAGTTGAGATAATAGACGAAAAAGACGGTACTGCAGCTGCCAGAAAGGCCACCAGCCTTGTTAGCAGTGGCTATGCACAGGTTTTGATGAAAGGTTTAATTGATACCTCTGTAATAATGAGGGCAGTTCTTGATGCAGAAATAGGGCTAAGAACAGGTAATGTAATAAGCCACGTAGCAGTATTTGATGTACCAACATACCATAAAGTTTTTATAGTAACTGACGCAGCTATGATAATAGCTCCAGATATCAAACAGAAAAAAGAGATTATTGAGAATGCTGTTGGACTGGCTCATTCCCTGGATATACCAAATCCAAAAGTTGCAGTACTTGCTGCAAAGGAGAAAGTTAGCGATAAAATGGAAGCAACAGTAGATGCAAAGACTCTTACGGATATGAACAAAGCTGGCGAAATTAAAGGTTGCATTGTAGATGGACCGCTTGCTCTTGATAATGCCGTAAGCAAGGAATCAGCGAGAATCAAAGGCATCGATAGCGAAGTAGCTGGAGACGCAGATATTTTGCTTGCACCAGATATCGAAGCAGGAAATATTTTGTATAAGGCTCTTACGTTCTTAGGCAATGCGAAGTCAGCTGGTCTGATCGTAGGAACAAGTAAGCCTATAGTTTTGACTTCAAGAGCTGACAGTGAAGAAGCGAAACTTAATTCAATAGTACTCGCCACACTGATGGCTTAAGGGGAGACGTTGTATGAATAATTTTAAGATGCTAATAATTAATCCTGGAAGCACGTCCACTAAGATTGCTGTTTTTGACAACGACAAGATGTTATTCGAAGAAACTCTTAGACATGATGTGGATGTTTTATGTGCTTTTGACAGAGTGAACGACCAGATGGATTTTAGAAAGAACATAATAATGGAAGCTCTAAGCAAGAATAGTGTTGATAAGAAAACGCTTTCAGCAGTTGTTGGAAGAGGTGGTTTACTTAAACCAATAGAAGGCGGAACCTATGAAGTCAATGAAGTTATGATTAAAGATTTAAATAATGGCGAGAAAGGTGAACACGCATCTAATTTAGGTGGAATACTGGCTTATGAGATAGCGAAGGAAATTGGAGGAAGAGCTTTTATAGTTGATCCCGTGGTTGTTGATGAGATGCAGGATTTGGCTCGAATATCTGGGCTTAAGGGAATCGAAAGACAAAGTATATTCCATGCTTTAAATCAGAAAGCTGTAGCAAGAAGATACGCTGCTTCAATTGGCAAAAAATACGATGAACTAAACCTTGTCGTAGTGCACCTGGGTGGTGGAATTTCCGTTGGAACCCATAAAGAAGGCAGAGTAATCGATGTGCCTAACGCATTAAATGGAGAGGGTCCATTTTCTCCAGAAAGAGCAGGGGGACTTCCTATTTGGGATCTTGTTGAACTATGCTTTTCCAGGAAATATACAAAAGAAGAATTAAAGAAATTACTCGTTGGCAAAGGTGGAATTGTATCTTACCTTGGAACGAACGACGCCAGAGAAGTCGACAGAAGGATTGAAGAAGGAGATGAGTACGCAGAGCTGATATACAAGGCCATGGCATATCAAGTGGCTAAAGAAGTTGGAGCTTCAGCTGCTGTACTAAAAGGAGATGTCGACCAAATAATTGTTACAGGTGGCATCGCATACGATAAGATGTTTATTGAGTGGTTAAAAGAGAGAATTGAATTTATTGCCGGAGTTACAGTGTATCCTGGTGAGGATGAATTACAGGCACTTGCAGAAGGCGGACTGAGAGTTCTTACAGAAGAAGAAAAACCAAAGATATATAGTTAGGAGAATTTCATGCTAAATGACAAAAGAATCAGAATCGTAATAGGTCATTACGGTAGTGGAAAAACAGAATTCAGCGTAAATTACGCTGTAAAACTCGCAAAAATGGGAAAAAGAGTTGGACTGGTTGACCTGGATGTCATCAACCCTTATTTTAGGTCGAGAGAGAAGACAGACATATTAAATGAAATGGGGATAAAAGTACTAGGAAGCAACCTTAAGGGCAATGCCCTTGATATTCCAGCTGTTTCAGGGGATGTTTTAGTGCCCATTCAGGATGCAAGCTACGAAGCGATATTTGACGTAGGCGGAGACCCAGCGGGTGCCAGGGCTCTGGGAGTATACCATGAGCTTTTAGAGAAAGACGGATACGATATGTTTTTTGTTCTCAATGCAAATAGACCTGAAACTCAGTCTGTTGAAAAGGCAATGGAATATATATACAAAATAGAAGCTACATCAAGAGCAAAAGTGACAGGCATAGTGAACAATACACACATGCTTAAATCGACAACCGCAGAGGATGTCATCAGGGGTTATGAGCTTGCTGTTAAGGTTTCCAAGGAATCAGGGATACCTCTTAAGTACAACACATGTCTGGAACATCTGGTGGATACGCTGCCAGAACAAATTAGGGCCACTATCTTCCCAATTGAACTTTTCATGAGGGAAGAATGGATGATATAAAAAAGAGGAGGAAAAAAAGTATGGCGAAGGTCAAAGGAAACGTTACGTTTGAAGAGGACCTATGCAAAGGATGCGGTCTTTGCGTATCCGTATGTCCTGTCAATATTATCACATTAGATACTGGCAGAATGAATAGAAAGGGCTACTATCCCGCTGCAATTGCGGCAGAAGATATGGATAAGTGTATTGCATGTGTAAACTGCGGTATGGTTTGCCCAGATTTAGTTATTACTGTAGAGAGATTGTAAAGGAGGGTTACATATGACTAAAGTTCTCATGAAAGGGAACGAAGCTGTTGGAGCTGCTGCAATCGCTGCAGGATGCAAGTATTTCTTTGGATATCCAATAACTCCACAAAGTGAGGTTCCCGAGTATTTTGCAAGAGAGCTCCCCAAAATAGGCGGAGTATTTGTTCAAGCTGAATCAGAAGTTGCTGCAATTAATATGGTATATGGAGCTTCAGGTGCGGGTGCCAGAGTAATGACATCATCATCAAGCCCTGGTATAGCACTAAAGCAAGAGGGTATTTCATACCTGGCTGGAGCAGAATTACCAGCAGTAATAGTAGACATGATGAGAGGCGGCCCTGGGCTTGGCTCAATTCAAGCTGCACAAGGGGATTATTTCTTAGCTACTAGAGGCGGTGGAAACGGAGACTACAGGCTAATTGTTTTGGCTCCTGCGAATGTACAGGAACTGGTTGACCTGATTATTGACGGATTTGACCTTGCAGACATTTACAGAACACCTGTAATGATACTTGGAGATGGTATGATTGGTCAGATGATGGAACCAGTAGAATTTACTGAAAGAACGCCAAGAGAGATTCCACCAAAAGACTGGGCTACAGTTGGTACAGGTGGCAAAAGAAAGCCTAATATCATAAACTCAGTTTATCTTGCAGCTGAAGACCTTGAAGCTCACAACCATGTGCTACAAGCAAAATATGCTAAGATAAGAGAAAATGAGAAGAGAGTAGAAACTTATAATATTGAAGATGCCGACATCGTAGTAACTGCTTATGGAACAACTTCAAGAATTGTGAGGACTGCTATTGCAAAGATGGAAAAAGAGGGCATGAAGGTTGGATTTATCAGACCAATAAGCTTGTATCCATTCCCAAATGAAGCATATGAGAGTATCAACCCATCATGTAAGGCTGTTCTTACTGTTGAAATGAGTGCTCACGGACAGATGATTGACGATGTAAGGCTTTCACTGAACGGTTCGATGCCAACATATTTCTACGGAAGATCAGGTGGAATGGTACCAAGTCCCGATGAGATCATAAATGAAGTTAAGCAAATTCTTGGAGGTGAAAAATAATGGCTGTTGTTTTTGAAAAGACTAAAGGTTTGACAGATAAACCTTTCCATTATTGTCCCGGTTGTACACACGGCGTAATACACAGACTGGTAGGAGAAGCATTGGTAGAGCTTGGAGTATTGGAAAATGCCATTGGAGTAGCTCCTGTTGGTTGTGCCGTACTAGCTTATGATTATTTTAATTGCGATATGCATGAAGCAGCTCATGGCCGTGCGCCAGCAGTTGCTACTGGAATTAAGAGAGTTCATCCAGACAATTTTGTGTTCACGTATCAAGGAGACGGAGACCTCGCAGCAATAGGTACAGCAGAAATTGTTCAAGCTGCACATAGAGGCGAAAAGTTTTCTACAGTATTCGTAAACAATGCAATATATGGAATGACAGGTGGTCAAATGGCTCCTACTACACTGGTAGGACAGAAAGCTACAACTGCTCCTTATGGAAGAGATGAATCAACCACAGGACAGCCAATAAAAATGTCAGAGCTACTTGCTACAATCAACGGCGCTGCATTTGTGGAAAGAGTTGCAGTAAATACTCCTGCAAATATAAGAAAAGCTAAAAGAGCTATACTTGAGTGCTTCAAAGTCCAACTTGAAGGAAAGGGCTTTGGAATAGTTGAGGTATTGTCAACATGCCCAACAAACTGGGGATTGACACCTAATGAATCAATGAAGTGGCTTGGAGACAACATGATACCATATTTCCCGTTAGGTAACTTTAGAAAGCCAGAGGAGGTTGAATAGTGATGAACGAAAAATTGATTATCGCTGGCTTTGGCGGACAGGGAGTCATGGCGATGGGACAACTACTTACTTATTCAGGAATGATTGAAGATAAGAATGTATCCTGGTTGCCATCCTATGGTCCTGAGATGAGAGGCGGCACAGCAAACTGTAACGTTACAATATCATCAGATGCAGTAGGTTCGCCTGTAGTTGTAGATTCGACAACTGTAATAGTTATGAATCTTCCTAGCTTAGACAAATTTGAATCCAGTGTTGAACCAGGTGGAAGATTGTTTATAAACTCATCTTTGATAAGTAAAAAATCAACTAGAGATGACATTGAAGTTTACTACATTCCTGCCAATGACATAGCTAATGAACTTGGAAATACAAGAATAGCTAACATGGTAATGTTGGGAGCTTATCTTGGCGTAACTGATTTGGTAAAATTCGAATCAATTTACGAAGCGTTTGGGCAAGTATTTGGAGAGACAAAAGCACATTTACTGCCGATAAACAAAGAAGCTCTTGCCAGAGGAGCAGAACTTACAAGAGAAAAAGCAGAAGTATAAAACAAAGAAAAGCCAGACTTTATCGTCTGGCTTTTTTCTATGAGAAAAGTTCTTCTATTAGCTGTTTTACTGAGATAATTTTATCGATTAGATAGCCTTTTTTCCCTATAAATATCAATCCATTGTCTGTATCACCTGTTACTGACCGAATTAAAGCATTAGTAATACAGTACTGAGTAGTTGCTGGATTACATGGTTCAAGACAATTATAACATTTAGTAACTTTTTCTCTTTCGAGGGCGACACGCTTGACAAAATCGTTTAGAATAGCCTGACCTGGCATACCTACAGGACTTTTAACGTATCCTATATCTTCTATACTTGAATCAACGTAAGCTTTTTTAAAACGAATATCAGCGTCACATTCGTCTGTGGCAACGAATCTGGTTCCCATTTGGACACCGTCGGCTCCTGCACTTAATGCCTCTTCAACATCAGAACGACTGAAAATTCCTCCAGCAGCTACGACTGGAATCTTTGTTGCCAAATCTGTTTCCATCGGTACCAAAGCTTTTTTGACCTCTGCAATTAACTCAGGTATCCTTAGAAGATTTCCTGATTTTAATACATCCATAGGAAAACCAAGATGTCCTCCAGCAAGAGGACCTTCTGCTATAATAAGATCAGGAACGTAATTATGTCTTTTTGACCACAACTTGGTAATTACCGCAGCTGCTTTACCTGAAGATACGATTGGTGCTGCTTTAGTCTTTGTTCCCTTGACTAAAGAAGGTAGATCGCTAGGCAAACCAGCTCCAGAAATTATCAAATCAATTCCCTCTTCAACTGCAGTTTTGACCATTTCTTTATAGTTTTCAATTGGAACCATTAGATTAACGGCAAGTATTCCATCTGGGCTCAGCTCTCGTGCTCTCCTTATTTCTTTTTGTAGTGCACGAATATTAGCCCCTTTGGGGTCTTTACCAAAATCAGGCTCCCTAAAGCCTATTTGAACTCCTGATATGGTACCAATGCCTCCGCAGTTAGCGACTGCTGATGCAAGTCCAGAAAGCGACACACCAACACCCATCCCTCCCTGAATCAGAGGTATACGGCTGGTCTTTTCGCCAATTATTAATTGTTTCATATAAAGTCATCCTCCAACTATTATTCAATTGCAAACAGGAATTCACCCTCTGCTGCAATTTCTTCTCCAACATAGGCTTTGCCCTGCCCAATTCCTATACCTGCTCTGACTTTGGTTATTTCAACATCCATCCTAAGCACATCTCCGGGAACAATTTTTCTTTTGAACCTGAATTTGTTAATACCTGCAAAATACGCGGTCTTGCCTTTAAAATCTTCCTGCGAAAGTAAGATTACAGCACCAGCTTGGGCCATAGTTTCAACTAGGATTACTCCGGGCATAACAGGATTTCCTGGGAAGTGTCCAGTAAAATAGCTTTCATTTATAGTTACATTCTTGTAGCCAGTTCCCTTAAGACCTTCCTCTGACACTTCAACTTTGTCGATAAATATGAATGGGTTTCTGTGTGGTATTATTGAAAGAATTTCGTTTATTCCGTATACTTTTATTGTTTTCACCTCCTCCAATTATTAATGGCTTCTTAGAAAAACATTGCTAAATTTTTAAATATGATTTATACTATTTCTAAGTTTGCAATCGCCTATAGACAATCTTAATTTAAATTGGAGCATTTTGCAAACAAATAATTGTCGGAGGTGTTTTTCAAGACACAACTGTATAATTAGGAGGTGTACAATTGAAGAAAATATCGGTTGGAATAACCGGTCTGGGAAGCTATGTTCCCAGTATGGCGATGACTAACGAAGATATGTCAAAACTGGTAGAGACCAGTGATGAATGGATTACTTCGAGAACCGGTATCAGGGAGAGAAGGATAGCTGATGAGAATACTGCAACATCAGACCTTGCTACAAATGCTGCAGAAAATGCGCTTAAAGATGCAGGCATAAATGCCTCAGATATCGACCTGATAATCGTAGCCACTGCGACACCTGACCACATGTTCCCATCTACTGCAGCAATAGTGCAGAAGAATCTTGGGGCAGAAAAGGCAGCTGCATTTGATTTAAGTGTGGGATGTTCAGGATTTATTTACGCAGTTATGACAGGTTCAAATTTTATTGCCACTGGAATGTACAAAAAAGTGCTGGTAATAGGCGCTGAAACATTGTCAAAGATAGTTGACTGGACTGACAGAAATACTTGTGTACTGTTTGGTGACGGAGCTGGAGCTTGTGTTTTGGAACCATGTGACGAAAGTTTTGGAATTCTTTCTTCAGAGCTTGGGTCAGATGGTCCCAATGGGGACGTTTTAATACTACCTGCGGGTGGATCAAGAAATCCTGCTACGGCTGAAACAGTAAAAAATAATATGCATACTATAAAAATGGATGGCAAAGAAGTTTTCAAATTTGCTGTGCGTGTTATGGAAAAGTCATCCGTCAGAGTGCTGGAAGAGGCAGGACTCACACCGGAAGATATAGATTTTCTTATTCCACATCAGGCAAATATGAGAATTATTGATGCTGCTATGAAAAAGCTGCAGCTGGACAAAGAAAAGACATATATAAACTTAGATAAGTACGGAAACATGTCCGCTGCTTCAGTTCCTGTTGCCCTTGATGAGGCCGTTAGAGAAAACAGGATAAAGAAGGGCGATATTGTTCTGCTTATTGCATTTGGCGCAGGGTTATCCTGGGCTTCTATTGTCATGCGCTGGAACAGGGGGGAGAAGTATGATTAGTACGAGAATTACTGAGATTTTGGGAATCGAGTACCCAGTAATACAGGGAGGCATGGCTTGGGTTGCCACTCATGAATTAGCATCCGCTGTATCTGAGGCTGGAGGGCTGGGAGTTATAGCTGCCGGAAATGCTCCAGGAGAATTTGTAAGAAATGAAATCAGAGAATTGAGAAAAAGAACAAGTAAGCCATTTGCTGTAAATATAATGCTACTATCGCCATTTGCTGATCAGGTTGCTGAAATTGTGTGTGAAGAGGGAGTGCCCATCGTTACTACAGGTGCTGGGAACCCTGGAAAATATCTTGAAAAATTTAGACAGCACAATATTAAGGTAATTCCTGTTGTGCCATCTGTAGCTCTGGCTAAGAGAATGGAGAAACAGGGGGTAGATGCCCTTATAGTAGAAGGCACAGAAGCTGGAGGGCATATCGGAGAACTGACCACAATGTCTCTCATTCCTCAGGTATGTGATGCAGTAGAATTGCCAGTTATCGCAGCTGGAGGGATTGCAGATGGAAGAGGATTTGCAGCTGCTTTTGCACTAGGCGCAGAAGGGATACAGATGGGAACGCGATTTGTCTGCTCTACCGAAGCAAAAGTACATCCCAAATACAAAGAGATGCTGATAAATGCAGGCGATCGAGATGCTATAGTAACAGGAAGATCTACCGGACATCCAGTCAGGGTTCTTAAGAATCGATTTACTCGAGATTTCCTTGAAATGGAGAAAAAAGGAGCAAGCAAAGAAGATTTAGAGAAATCGGGCGCTGGCAGATTAAGACTGGCTGTAGTCGATGGGGATATTGACAACGGCTCAGTAATGTCAGGACAGATTGCTGGCATGATAAATGACATCAAAAGCTGTGAAGAAATAATTCACGGTATGACAGAAGAGGCTATAAATGTTTTAACAAGGCTGCAAAAGGTTGCTGGAGGTGTTGTAAATGGCTAAGACCGCATTTCTGTTCCCAGGGCAGGGTGCTCAGCATATTGGCATGGGAAGAGACTTTTTTGAGCAGATAAGAGAATCAAAGGAGATATTCAAAGAAGCGGATGAAGCACTTCAGATGGACCTTTCAGGGCTTATCTTTGAAGGTTCTGAAGAAGATTTGAAAAAGACTGAGAATACTCAGCCTGCTATTCTTACTGCCAGCATCGCAATGCTGAAGGCTTTGGAAAGAGATGGTATATACTGTGATTATACTGCTGGATTAAGCCTTGGTGAATACAGCTCTCTTGTGATGAGTAAAGCAATAAGGTTTGCAGATGCACTGAAAATTGTTAGGGAAAGAGGCAGATTCATGCAAGAAGCTGTCCCTCAAGGAATTGGTGGAATGGCAGCAATTTTGGGTCTGGACAGGGCACATCTTCCTGCTATACTAGAAATGTCAAAGAGTTATGGCGTTGTTGAAGTAGCAAATTACAACAGCCCAGAGCAGATAGTAATTTCAGGTATGAAAGAAGGTCTTAAAATAGCCTGTGATAAAGCAGTAGAATTAGGTGCAAAAAAAGCAGTTGAACTACCTGTAAGCGCACCATTTCACACTTCTTTATTGTCTTCTGCAGGAGTAAAACTAGAGGGCGAGCTAAGAAAGGTTGAACTGGGTGAGCTTAAAACAAAAGTCGTATCTAACGTTGATGGCAGAGTTGTCGAAACTAGTGACGAATTGGTATCAAAGCTGGTAAATCAGGTTTCAAATTCTGTTTTGTGGCAGCAGTCTATAGAATTTATGATAAATGAAGGTGTAGATACATTTGTAGAGATAGGGCCTGGCAAATCACTTTCGGGTTTTGCTAAGAGAATAAGTAAAGCAATGGGCAAAGAAGTAAGAATTCTAAATGTATCTTCTGTTGAAAGCTATAAAGAAACTGTTGAAAAACTTACAAAGGGGGCGTAAGGATGGAAAAAAAGACAGCCCTGGTCACCGGAGGCAGCAGAGGCATAGGAAGGAAAATAGCCCTTGGCCTTGCAAATAAAGGATATAATGTGGCAATAACTTATGTAAATAACAAAACATTGGCCGAAGAAGTTGTGGTTGAGCTGAATGCTGCTGGGGTTGATGCTATTGCAGTTAAGGCTGATACATGTGATGCTCTTCAAGTGGATGAGATGGTGAAGACAATAGAAAAAAACCTTGGGAAAATTGATATTCTGGTTAACAATGCTGGAATAACAAGAGATAATCTCATAATTAGAATGAGTGAATCAGACTGGGACCAGGTTATAGATACAAATCTTAAAGGTGCGTTTCTTACTTCTAAAGCAGTAGTTAGGGGCATGATGAAGAACCGATATGGCAAAATAATCAACATATCGTCTGTAGTAGGAGTAATGGGCAATGCGGGGCAGGCAAACTATTCTGCATCAAAAGCTGGTTTGATAGGTTTGACCAAATCCTTAGCAAAGGAAATGGCTTCCAGAGGCATCAGAGTAAATGCCATAGCACCAGGTTTTATAAAGACAGATATGACTGATGCTTTAAGTGAAGATGTACAAAATGAAATGAAAAGAGCAATACCACTGGGTTACTTTGCAGACCCAGAGGAGATAAGTAATCTCGTGAATTTTCTTGCTGGTGATGAGTCTGATTATATTACCGGACAAGTTATTCAAATAGATGGCGGAATGCACATATAATAAGGAGGAATAAAAATGGTATTTGAAAAGGTAGTTAAAATTATTGCAGAACAACTGGATGCTGATGTTGAGGAAATTACAATGGAAACATCTCTTATGAAGGATCTTGAAGCAGATTCTCTTGACGCTGTTGAAATTATGATGGCTCTTGAAGATGAGTTTGGAATAGAAATACCTGATGAAGATGCTGAAAAATTTGCAAATATTGGTGATATCACAAAATATGTGGAGGAAAAGATAGCTTAATCGATGGGGTGAAAATATGAAAAGAGTTGTACTGACAGGCTTAGGAGCTGTTACCCCTATTGGAACAGGGAAAGAAGACTTTTGGAATGCTCTTATTTCAGGAAAGTCAGGAGTTGGATATATAACAAAATTTGATGCTTCATGTCACGAAACGAAGATTGCAGCTGAAGTTAAAGATTTTGATCCGTCTCAGTACATGGATAAAAAAGAAGCAAAGAGGATGGATAACTTTGCTAAGTATGCAGTTGCCGGTGCTAAAATGGCTATAGAAGACTCAGGTCTTGAACTAAGCGCAATTAACTTAAACAGAGCTGGAGCTATCGTAGGTTCAGGAATAGGTGGCATAACATCTCTTGAGTCAGAGAAAGAAAAATTTGACGAAAAGGGACCTGGTAGAATCAGTCCGCTGTTTATTCCGATGATGATAGCTAATATGGCTGCAGGACAGGTTTCAATGGCTTTTGGATTGAAGGGTGCATCTATGACAATCACGACCGCGTGCGCGTCAGCTACACATGCTATAGGTGAAGCCTTCAGGATGATAAAGTATGGGAATCTGGATATTGCTGTGACTGGCGGAACGGAAAGCTCGATAACTCCATTATCCATGGCAGGATTTATTTCAATGAAAGCACTTTCAACAAGAAATGATGATCCAGAAAAAGCAAGCAGACCTTTCGACAAAGACAGAGATGGTTTTGTCATGGGAGAGGGTTCAGGTATGTTAGTATTAGAGGAACTAGAACATGCATTAGAAAGAGGAGCCCATATTTACGCTGAAATAATCGGTTATGGCGCAACTTCTGATGCTTTTCACATAACTCAGCCAGACCCTGAGGCTATTGGAGCAACACGTGCTATGGCTCTCGCGCTCGAAGAAGGCGGAGTGAGTGTATGCGACGTTGACTACATCAATGCTCATGGTACCAGTACCTATTACAACGATAAACTTGAGACTCTGGCTATTAAAAATCTGTTTGGTGAATATGCAGGGAAGATTAATATAAGCTCTACAAAGTCAATGACAGGACATCTTCTTGGAGCTGCAGGAGGTATAGAAACTATTGCTACTGCTCTTGCAATTTCAACAGGAGTAATTCCTCCTACAATTAACCAAGGAGTACCTGATGAAGAGTGCGACCTTAATTATACTCCCAATGTTGCAGTAAACAGAGAAGTTAAATATGCTCTTTCAAACTCTCTGGGCTTTGGTGGTCATAATGCCAGCATACTATTGGGTAAGTACGAGTAAATAAATATGAACATTTAAGCTGCCGTCTGTTAAACGGCAGTTTTTCCTATGTAAAGAGACTGTTTTATGCTATACTTTACATAGAATTATGGAGGAGTGAAATGGAAATTAAAGTACCTAAATATGTAAATAGAATACTGAATGCTCTTGGCGAGGCAGGATATAAATCCTATCTTGTAGGAGGTTGTGTAAGAGACTCACTCCTTGGGAAAATACCGCATGATTACGATATAGCTACCTCAGCAAAACCTAGAGAGGTTATGGACTTATTTGAACAATATCAAACAGTTGAAACTGGAAGGGAATTTGGCACAATAACTATTGTTCAGGATGAAGGAGCAATTGAAGTAACTACATTTAGAAAAGACATAAGTTATTCAGACGGACGAAGGCCTGATTCGGTCAGCTTTACAGATGATTTAGAAGAGGACCTTAAGAGAAGGGATTTCACGATTAATGCCATCGCTTACTCTAAAGAAAGTGGTATAATAGATTACTTCGGTGGAATAAAAGATATCGAAAACAGGCTTATAAGAGCTGTTGGCAACCCATTTGAAAGATTAAACGAGGACTATCTCAGAATTTTGAGAGCTGTAAGATTCGCTACTCAACTCGACTTTATTATAGACAGCGAAACTTCAAACGCGTGTATGCAACTTGCCCATGGCTTGGAAAAAGTGAGTGTTGAAAGAATCAGGGATGAACTCTTTAAAATTCTTCTTTCTGAAAAACCATCCAGAGGGTTTCTAATCATGAGATCCTTAGGTCTTTTGAGAGAGATTATCCCAGAACTAATACCAGCAATCGGATTTGATCAGAGAAATCCACATCATGATAGGTCTGTTTTTCAGCATACCCTTACAGTTCTCGACAATACTCCTAATATACTTCATGTAAGGCTTGCTGCACTTTTGCATGATATAGGAAAGCCTTATACATTTACAGTTGATCAGTATGGCATTGGACATTTTTATGGTCACGACAAAATGAGCGTAAAAATTGGGAGAGAATTTTTATTAAGACTAAAATGTCCTACAAAGCTCATCGAGAGGACACTTAATCTAGTTAGAGAACACATGGTTCATCACCCTGAGCTTAGAAAAAAGGGGTTAAAAAGGCAACTACAAAGAGTTGGAGAAGAAAATATCTACAATCTCATTGATTTGCAAATTGCCGACAGGCTAAGTAAAAGTGGAAGAAAAGATATTTCAAAATTACTCGACAAGAGACGTGTTATAGAAGAAATTTTGAATGCTGAAGAGCCCTTTAGAAAGCAGCACTTGGCTATTGATGGGAATGATTTAAAAAATGCGGGGTACGTGGAAGGCAAAATAATTGGTAAGATTTTGGAATACTTACTAAATTGTGTTATAAAGGACCCTGAGCTTAATGAAAAAGAAAAGCTGATGGAAATAGTCCTAAGACTATATCCACCAGATGACATAAACTGAAAAATGGTCCGGGAGGAATGTATATGGGTAGGATGTTTGGAACTGATGGTGTCAGAGGTATTGCAAATACAGAGTTAACACCGGAACTGGCATTTGAAATTGGCAAAGCAGGAGCTGCTGTAATTTCAGGAGGAGCAACAGGCAAAGTAATAGTTGGGAAAGACACCAGAGCCTCTGGCGATATGCTGGAAGCTGCATTAACAGCAGGTATTTGCTCAATGGGATTGGATGTAGAATCTGCAGGTGTAATACCGACCCCAGCCATTGCTTATTTGGTAAGGAAGTATGGAGCAGCTGCAGGAGTTATGATTTCTGCATCACACAATCCTGGCGAATACAATGGCATTAAGTTCTTTAATAAGGATGGGATGAAGCTACCTGATGAAGTGGAAGACCAAATTGAGGACATTATAGCTAATAAAAATGAAATCGGTGACAGACCAATTAAAGACAGGGTTGGAAGGGTATCATTAAGTAAAAGTGCAGGTAGAGATTACATGGATTTTTTAAGACATGTGATGGATTTAGACCTGAGTGGTTATAAAGTTGCCATGGATTGTGGAAATGGAGCTCTTTTTGAGATAGGACCATCAATTCTGAAGGAGATGGGAGCAGAAGTATTTGCAATTAACACAACTCCAGACGGGATGAACATTAATCATAAGTGCGGATCGACCAACCCAGAGCTTGTTCAGCAGCTAGTTATAGAATCTGGAGCTGATATAGGATTTGCTTTCGATGGAGATGCTGACAGGATAATTGCCGTAGATGAAAAAGGACAGATTATAGATGGAGACCATATTCTCGCAATATGTGGAACCTATTTGAAAAATCGTGGAGAATTAGAAAAGAATACTGTTGTAGGAACAGTTATGACTAACATGGGTCTGGATGAATATCTGCACGGAGAAGATATAAGAATTATTAAGACTTCTGTAGGGGACAGATATATTTTAGAAGAGATGGTTCGCGGGGGATATAATTTTGGTGGGGAGCAGTCAGGACACATAATATTCCTAAAACACAATACTACTGGAGATGGCCTTGCAACTGGATTGCATCTATTAGAAGTAATGTCGGAAACTGGGAAGAAAGCTTCTGAACTGAATTCATTGATGTCAAAATACCCACAGGTATTATTCAATGCAAAAGTTGATAATTCAATGAAACACAGGTACATGGAGGTCACAGAGATAAAAGACCGTATAAAAACAATCGAAGATACTTTTAATGGCGAAGGTAGAGTCCTAATCCGTCCCTCGGGGACAGAGCCTTTGGTAAGAGTGATGATTGAAGGAAAGGATTTGGATAGTATTACTGTTGCTGCCAGGGAACTAACTGTGTTTATAGAAGAAAAGATTGGACCAAAATAAAACTGAGGAGTGGTGAAATGAATTACAAAATTGTTGCTGACAGTAGCTGTGATTTAAATGAGGAACTGCAGGAAAATTTACAAGTCAGCCTTGTGCCGTTCAAAATCGACATCGACAACTATTCATTCATAGATGATGCAGATATCGACATGCAAAGACTTGTTAGCGTAATGAACGCCAGTCCTAACCCGATAAAATCTTCATGCCCTTCACCTGGTGATTTTAGAGAAACTTTCTTAGAAGCAGATAACATTTTTGTAGTGACAATATCAAAAGAGCTATCAGGAACTTATAATAGTGCAGTACTTGCTAAAGATATGGTGCAGGAAGAAACTGAAGGAAAGTTCATTCACGTTTTCAACTCTAGATCTGCAAGTGTTGGAGAGACTCTAGTTGCAATGAAAATTAAAGAATGTCTCCATCAGAAGCTTTCCAATGAAGCTCTTGTTGAAAAAGTTGAGGACTTTATTGATAATATGAAGACATTTTTTATATCTGAAGATCTCAGTAATCTGATAAAAAATGGCAGGATATCGAAGACTCAGGGTCTCATAGCAAATGTATTAAATATTAAACCCATTATGAGAGCAACTTCTGATGGAAATATCGAAGCCCTTGAAAAAATACGCGGAAGCAGAAAAGCTTTTAAGAGGCTTGCAGAGGTAATTGAAGAAAGTGGTGTAAAGTTTGAAGAAAGAATTTTGGCGATATCTCATGCCAATGCACTTCAAAAGGCCTTAGACCTTAAGAATGACTTAGCTAAATTAAATTTTAAAGACATTGTCATTGTCGAAACTAAAGCTTTATCTACAGCTTATGTTAATGACGGTGGAGTAATTATTGCATTTTAAAGAATTCTAAAAAAATTTCAAGAAACAGTTTGACAAATTGCCTCCCGATGCTATAATGGTTAAGGTAGACGTAATTTGTCTAAACATTACGCGGGAATGGCGGAATTGGCAGACGCGCTAGACTTAGGATCTAGTGTCATTGACGTGGGGGTTCAAGTCCTCTTTCCCGCACCAGCAAAAACCAGTGGTTCTGCCATTGGTTTTTTCACATGTAGGAATTTGGAAATCATTATGTTATAATTTAATGATGAAGACACTGCAATCTGAGCATATTTAAATAATATAATAGGGGGTTCATTGATGAAGGCAGTTTTAGAAAAAAGGGAAAAAAACACGGTACACTTCAGTATTGAGTTTCCAGCTGGAGATTTTGAAGCAGCTCTACAACAAGCTTATTTAAAAAACAGAGGGAAGTTTAATATCCAAGGATTTAGAAAAGGAAAAGTGCCCAGAAGAATAATCGAAATGAACTACGGCAAAGAAATATTCTATGAAGATGCCATAAACATAATGCTTCCGGATGCTTATTCAGATGCTATAGATCAACTGAGTTTAGAAGTAGTTGACAGTCCAAATGTAAATGTAGATGAAATCGTTCCTGGCGAACCTATAAACGTGAAATTTTCTGTAGATGTAAAGCCTGAAATAGAGCTTGGGGATTTTAGCGTTATAGAGATGGAAAAGGTTGATTATTCTGCTACTGATGAGATGGTAGATGCTGAGATTTCAAGAGTTCAGGATCAAAATGCCAGAATTATCGATGCAGGAGAGAGAGAAATCGAAAACGGAGATATCACTACTATTGATTTCGAAGGTTTTGTAGATGACGTTGCATTTGAAGGTGGGCAAGCTGAAAACCACGTGCTTGAAATAGGATCAGGCCAATTTATTCCTGGTTTTGAAGAAGCTCTGATTGGCAAGAAGAAAGGCGAAGATACTGAAGTAAATGTTACCTTTCCCGAAGAATACCATGAAGAATCACTAAAAGGCAAGCCTGCAGTATTCAAAGTCAGCATAAAAGAAGTTAAAACAAAAGAATTGCCAGAGATTGATGATGAATTTGCTAAAGATGTAAGTGAGTTTGACACTCTTGATGAATACAAAGAGAGTATTAAAAAAGAACTCGAAGAGAGCCTCAAAGAGCAGGAAAAAATTGATATAGAAAATCAGATAGTCGAAAAAGTCGTAGAGATGAGTACTTTAGAAGTTCCACCAGCAATGATTGATTCTCAAGTTGATAACGAAATCAAAGACTTTGAGTACAGAGTGAGTATGCAAGGTTTTGAATTAGACAAATACTTGGAACTAACTGGAATGAACTTGGAGAGTCTTCGCGACAACTTTAGACCTGTAGCAGAAAAAAGAGTCAAGGCTGACTTGGTACTTGAAGCAATAGCTAAAGCAGAAAATATTGAAGTAACCGATGAAGATATAGATAACGAGCTGAGAAAGCTCGCTGAGCAGTATAAACAAGATGACGTTGAGAAATTTGTAAATGACATGAAGCGTGGAGATTTAGATTTCCTCAAAGCGGGTATATCAAACAGTAAAGTTCTTGATATGCTAAGAGAGAGAGTTAAATTTGTTGAGTAGGAGGTAATCTTATGGCATTAGTACCAATAGTTGTAGAACAGACAAACAGAGGAGAGAGGTCATATGATATTTATTCAAGGCTTCTAAAAGATAGGATAATCATCCTCGGTTCTGAGATCAACGATGTGGTTGCAGACCTGGTAGTCGCGCAGCTGTTGTTCCTGGAAGCAGAAGATCCTGAAAAGGACATTCAAATATATATTAATAGTCCAGGGGGCTCAGTGAGTGCAGGCTTCGCAATATACGATACAATTCAGTATATAAAACCTGACGTTGCAACAATCTGCGTGGGCAGAGCTGCTTCGATGGGAGCATTTCTTCTGTCAGCAGGTACGAAAGGAAAGAGATTTGCTCTTCCTAACTCTGATATTATGATTCACCAGCCACTGGGAGGAGCTCAGGGGCAGGCTGAAGACATCAGAATACAGGCGGAGAAGATTATTGAGATAAGAGAGAGAATCAATAGGATATTGTCTGAGAGAACCGGGCAGCCTCTTGAAAGGATTGCTAAGGATACAGACAGGGATTATTATATGAGTGCAGCTGAGGCTGTTGAATATGGGATAATCGATGCCATAATGGAGAGAAAGAAATAAGAGGTGAGTCCATGGCAAAAAATGATGACAAGCAACTAAGGTGTTCATTTTGTGGGAAGCCACAAGATCAGGTAAAAAGACTCATTGCTGGTCCCAACGTATATATTTGCAACGAATGTATAGAACTCTGCCAGGAGATAATCGAAGAAGAATTTGTTGACTACCTGTCAGATTTCCAGCTTGATGAAGTGCCAAAGCCAAGCGAGATTAGAGAAACTCTTGATGAATATGTAATCCAGCAAGAGAGAGCTAAAAAAGGTCTGGCTGTGGCTGTATATAACCACTATAAAAGAATACACAAGAAACCATCAAAAAATGAAGATATAGAGCTTCAGAAGAGCAATATACTAATGATAGGGCCCACAGGTTCTGGAAAGACACTGCTTGCCCAGACTCTTGCAAAAATTTTGAACGTACCGTTTGCAATAGCTGATGCAACTTCTCTTACAGAAGCTGGATATGTAGGCGAAGACGTGGAAAATATTATACTAAAGCTAATTCAGGCTGCTGACTACGATATAGAAAAGGCTGAAAAAGGCATAGTATATATCGATGAGATCGACAAGATCGCACGTAAAACTGAGAATCCGTCCATAACTCGTGACGTAAGTGGCGAAGGAGTTCAACAGGCACTTCTAAAAATTTTGGAGGGAACTGTTGCAAATGTGCCGCCACAGGGAGGCAGGAAGCATCCACATCAGGAGTTTATTCAGGTGGATACAACAAATATTTTATTCATTGTAGGCGGAGCTTTTGACGGGCTTGACAAGATAATTCAAATGAGAGTTGGCAAAAAAGCGATGGGCTTTGGAGCAGATGTTAAATCTCAAAGAACTAATATGGGTGAGCTGTTGAACCAGATACAGCCAGAAGATCTTATAAAATTTGGGCTTATTCCAGAGTTTGTAGGCAGGCTTCCAGTTGTTGCAACACTGGAGGAACTGGATGAAGAGGCTCTAGTGAGAATTCTAACTGAACCAAAGAATGCTCTTGTCAAACAATATAAGGAACTCTTCTCAATGGATGGAGTAGATCTGGAATTTGAAGATTCAGCCCTTAAAATAATTGCTAAAAAAGCTATTGAAAGAAAAACTGGTGCAAGGGGATTAAGAGGCATCATTGAAGAGAAGATGTTAGACATAATGTACGAGATACCTAATAGAGACGATGTTGAAAAGTGCGTAATAACTAAAGACACAATAGAGAAAAACGGAGAGCCTACTTTGGTCTTATCAGGTGATAAAAAAAATAAGGCCAAAAATAAAGGCAGTAAGGAATCCGCATCCTAAGGGCTCACAACTGTGAGCCTTTGCTTTGCAGAAGAGGAGTGATATTTGTGAAACATCCCTATGTAATTAAAAAAACTACTCTGCCTTTGATACCTTTAAGAGGGATATCAATTTTTCCTCATATGGTCATTCATTTTGATGTAGGCCGTGAAAAATCAGTTCAGGCTCTAGAGAAATCAATGATGGATGATTCCCTTATCCTCTTGTGTACTCAGATTAATCCGAAACTCGAAGAACCAGAAGTAAACGACTTTTATCACGTGGGTACGATTGCAAAGGTAAAGCAAATGCTTAAACTTCCAGGTGGCAGCATAAGAGTGCTGGTCGAGGGTCTGAACAGGGGAAAAGTTAAGAAAATCAAAATGAAAGAACCATTTTTCCTAGCTGAGGCAGAAGAATATATATATAATCCAGATGAATTGGAGTTAAACCAGGATGTTGAGGCTGCAATGCGCCTTGTAATTGAAGATTTAGAAGAGTATACAGCCCTAAACACTAAAGTTTCATCAGAGGTTCTATACACGATTTCAGATATTGAAGATCCTGGCAGACTTGCTGACGTCATAGCATCTTATGTGTTTCTTAAGCAGGAGGACGATCAGCGAATTCTGGAAGCTTTTGATTTCTATGAAAGACTGGAAATTCTACACCAGATATTGCAGGAAGAAATAGAACTTCTGAGGATAGAGGATAAGATAAATCAGAGAGTTAGAAAACAAATTAGTAAAATTCAAAAAGAGTATTATCTTAAAGAACAAATGAAAGCGATCCAGAAAGAACTGGGTGAAGATGATGAGCTTTCTAATGAAATAGAAGAGTATGAGTACAAAATCAACAAATTGAAGATGCCAAAGGAAGTAAAAGAAAAGGCTTTGAAGGAAGTTGACAGACTGTCTAGAACGCCTTCGCATTCTGCTGAAGTTGGCGTTATCAGAACCTATCTTGATTGGATAGTTGAATTGCCATGGAGCAAAGAGACTAAAGAGAAAATCGACATTAAAAAGGCTAGAGAAATACTTGATAATGACCATTATGGCCTAAAAGACGTAAAAGAAAGAATTTTAGAGTTTATTGCTATAAGAAAACTCTCAACTTCAATCAAAGGTCCAATACTATGCCTGGTTGGGCCACCAGGAGTAGGTAAAACATCGATTGCTAAATCAATAGCATCATCTCTGGGTAGAAATTTTGTCAGGATGTCCCTTGGAGGGGTAAGAGATGAAGCTGAGATTAGAGGACATAGGAGAACCTATGTTGGTGCAATGCCTGGACGAATAATTAGCTCAATTAAAAAAGCTGGAACAAAGAACCCTGTATTCCTGTTTGATGAGATAGACAAGCTAGCCAGCGATTTTAGGGGAGATCCAGCCAGTGCACTGCTTGAGGTTCTTGATCCTGAGCAAAATTCAACTTTTACTGACCATTTTCTGGATGCTCCTTTTGACCTTTCTAAGGTATTGTTTGTAACGACAGCGAATACAACATCAAGCATTCCTCCTGCTCTTTTGGACAGGATGGAGGTAATCAGAATCAGTGGTTACACTGAGGAAGAAAAAGTCGAAATAGCTAAGAGATACCTGCTTCCTAAACAGAAAAAGGAACATGGATTGGATGACGGGCAGCTTTCGGTTTCTGAATCAGCTATCAGAGATATAATTAACTATTACACTAGAGAAGCTGGCGTGAGAAATTTAGAGAGAAATATTGCTAATGTCTGTAGAAAAGCAGCAAAAAGTATAGTGGAAAAGGGCAGAAAAGGTGTAAAAGTTAATTCTGCCAATCTCATAGGATTATTGGGTCCTGGAAGGTATAGATATGACAAAGTTGAGGAGCTAAATCAAATAGGAGTAGCTAATGGTTTGGCTTGGACTGCAGTAGGAGGAGAGACTCTTTCCGTTGAAGTAACAACGATGCAGGGCACTGGGAAAGTTCAATTGACTGGTCAGCTTGGAGATGTGATGAAAGAATCAGCTATGGCAGGAATTAGTTATATCAGAGCGAATTCCGAAGAATTAAAAGTGCCTGTTGAATTCTACAAAGACATGGATATACACATTCACGTTCCAGAAGGTGCCATACCAAAAGATGGGCCTTCAGCTGGAATAACAATAGCAACAGCTGTGATATCAGCTCTTTTGAATACTCCTGTTCAAAGAGATGTAGCTATGACAGGAGAAATTACCTTAAGAGGCAGGGTACTTCCCGTTGGCGGGATAAAGGAAAAGCTCCTTGCTGCTCATAGAATGGGAATTAAAAAAGTGCTTCTTCCATCGGAAAACGAGACAGACCTTGAGGAAATCCCAGAAAAAATTAAGAAAAAGATGGAGTTTGTCCTGGTGAAGAATCTGGATGAGGTGCTTAAAAATGCACTGGAACCAGGTGGTGTCGAAGATGAAGATAATTAGCTCAGACTTGCAGGCTATGGCTGTAGCTCCGACTGGGTATCCAAAGGATGAACTTCCAGAGATTGCCTTTGTAGGTCGCTCAAATGTAGGGAAGTCCTCGTTTATAAATGCCATGTTAAACAGGATTAACCTGGCTAGGACAAGTGGAAAACCAGGAAAGACCAGGACAATAAATTTCTATTTAATTAACGAACTGTTTAGATTTGTCGACCTTCCGGGGTATGGCTATGCGCAAGTTTCATTTACAGAAAGGAACCGCTGGAAAGGTATAATTGAAAAGTATTTGAAGAATAGAAATAATCTGAAAGTTATATGTCTTATTGTAGATATCAGACATAAACCTTCTGAACAAGATATAGAAATGTACAAGTGGATTGAGGCATATAACCTGAAAACAATCGTAATTGCAACAAAGGCAGATAAAATCTCTAAAAGTCAGTGGAAAAAGAGTACTGATGAAATCAAAAAAGCACTTTGTGACAAAATGTGTGATATCGATGTGGTACCATTTTCTTCTTCAAAGAAGATAAACGTCGATGAACTTTGGAAAATGTTTGACGGTTATATTTCATGAAACTAATAAATAGTAAAAAATAAGAAAGGCCAGTATTTACTGGCCTTTCTTTAAGTACATAATCTCGTGATTATTCTTTTTCAAACATGTCCTGACTTGCGCCGCATACTGGGCAAACCCATTCCTCCGGCAGATCTTCAAATGCCACTCCTGGAGCTATACCTCCATCTGGATCTCCAACTTCAGGATCATAAACATAACCACATGGTCCGCAAACCCATCTGTCCATTAAGATTCTCCTTTCGCAAGTTATTTTATCGAGTTAACTTATTATACCATATTTTATAAAAATTTAAACCTTATTTTTCTAATTGTAAAAAACATATCAATTAAGATTAATAAATGGCAAAATGGGTAAAATACAAGAGAATAGAAAATGGCGGATGTGATGGGCATGAATTATTTATATAAAGGATCAGTCAACAGCGATCTGGATACAATCAAATCCTTTATAGAAAAAACAGTTGGAATCTTGAATGGAATAATTAAAGACAGAGACCTTATGTTTGATGTGAGGGTCATATTAAATGAACTCATAATGAACGGTGCTCTCCACGGAAATGAATGTATACAGTCTAAACACGTCTGCCTGACGTTAAGAATGAATAGCGACAGACTTATGATAGAGGTTGAAGATGAAGGTGGAGGGATTGATTATGACTTAAGTGATTACAATCCCTATGACCTGAAATCCTGGGGAAGAGGTCTGGTACTAGTTAACGGTTTGTCAGATGAATTCTACGTTGACAGGAATAAAGTTGTTTCTATAAAAAGAATTGTTTAACTCGCCAGATATTGTATGAAATATAAAAAGGGTGCCGTAATTAAATAAGGCACCCTTTTTTAGCGCAATTTAGATGTCTTTACAAACATGTGATAATAGTATAATATTAACTGGTTAACAAAGAGAATAACACATATAGAAGGGATCTGTAAGAATATAATGAAAAGAAGCGATATTAGAAACATAGCTATAATAGCACACGTAGACCATGGCAAGACGACTCTTGTAGATAGTTTACTCAAGCAGTCGGGTATATTTAGAGCAAATCAGCAGGTAGATGACAGAGTTATGGATTCAAACGACATAGAAAGAGAGCGTGGAATTACTATTCTGGCTAAAAACACAGCCGTGATGTATAAAAATGTAAAGATAAACATAGTAGATACTCCAGGGCATGCTGATTTTGGTGGAGAGGTTGAAAGGGTTCTTAAAATGGTCAATGGCGTGGTGCTATTGGTAGATGCATTCGAAGGACCTATGCCTCAGACAAAATTTGTTCTTAAAAAGGCACTTGATTTAAAGCTGCCAGTCATTGTAGCAATAAATAAAATCGACAGACCAGAAGCTAGGCCAGAAGATGTTATTGATGAGATTCTAGATTTATTTATTGAGTTGGGAGCAGGAAGTGACCAGCTCGATTGCCCATTTGTGTTTACTTCTGCAAAGAAGGGAACTGCATCTTTAGACATTTCAGGGGATGGAGAATCTATGGAGGTATTATTTGAGACTATTCTCAATTATATTCCTGAACCAGAAGGAGACAACCTTGGCCCAACACAGATGCTCATTTCTACCATCGATTATAATGATTATGTAGGAAGAATAGGAATCGGAAAAATTGAAAGAGGAGCTCTTGTATCGGGTCAGGATATTGTAATTGTAAACAAAGCAATACCTGATCGTATTGTAAAGGCTAAAATTTCAAAACTCTATGAGTTTCAAGGGCTCAACAGAACCGAAGTAGAAACGGCCGGAATAGGAAGTATCGTTGCCATAACTGGGCCTGCCGACATAGAGATAGGAGATACGATTTGTGATTTACAAACGCCAGAAGCTATTGATTTTGTAAAGATCTCTGAGCCAACTCTTGCTATGACTTTTTCTGTTAATAACAGTCCATTTGCGGGTAGAGAAGGAGATTTTGTCACTTCTAGACAGATTAGAAACAGATTATATAAAGAAGTGCAGACCGATGTAAGCCTTAGGGTTGAGGATACCGAATCGACAGATGCATTTAAGGTTTCAGGGAGAGGGGAGCTCCATTTATCAGTTCTCATAGAGAATATGAGGAGAGAAGGCTATGAATTTCAAGTTTCAAAACCTGTAGTGCTCAATAAAACTGTAGACGGAAAAGTACTGGAGCCAATGGAACAGGTAACAGTGGATGTGAATACTGAATATGCTGGTACTGTAATAGAGAAATTAGGTCAAAGAAAAGGCGAACTCATAAGTATGTCAGAAGCGAACGGCGGTTATGCCAGACTAATTTTCTCAATCCCTGCCAGAGGGCTTATTGGCTACAGACAGGAATTTCTCACAGATACCAGAGGCAACGGGATAATGAATACAATTTTTGATGGGTACTCACCATATAAAGGGGATATACCAAGGAGGAAGACAGGCTCCATAATTGCTTTTGAAACTGGAGAGTCAACAGGCTATGGGTTGTATTCAGCTCAGGAAAGGGGTATTCTCTTTATAGAGCCAGGTACCAATGTCTACGAAGGTATGATTGTTGGATCAAATCCAAAGGGTCTGGACATCGAAGTAAATGTAACTAGAAAGAAACAACAGTCAAATGTAAGGGCGTCAGGATCCGATGATGCACTCAAACTATCTCCTGTAAAGAGAATGTCTTTAGAGGAAGCTTTAGAGTTTATTGAAGATGATGAATTAATTGAAGTTACGCCAATCAGCATTAGGATACGCAAAAGAATTCTTAACTCAGGGAAGAGGTATAAGTCGAAGAAGTAGTTGTAGTCAAGGGGTGATATTGTGAAGTATATTCTGTCAAATTATATGCTAATAATAGGAAATCTTATCTGGATTAACATCCTATTTGCTATCGCCCTTGTTTTCTTTGAACGCAGAAATCCTACTTCAACCTGGCTTTGGTTAATGGTGTTGGTTTTTTTGCCTGGCTTGGGTTTTATACTATATTTATTTATCGGACAGGACATGTCAAAGAAAAAAATGTTTAAATTAAAAAGCGAAGAAGATGATTGTTTTGACATACTTGTATCCGACCAGGAAAAGAATCTTACGACACGGGAATTTTTAAAGAATAATCCTGAATATAAAAGATACGATGATATTGTAAAACTTAACCTGATGGGTAGTAAAGCTGTTTACACAGTGGACAATGACATAGAGCTATTCTTTAGTGGTGAAGATAAATTTGCAGCTCTCTTAGATAGTATAAGTAAAGCTGAAAAATATATCCACATTGAGTACTATATATTCCATAGTGATGGAATAGGGAGCAAAGTACTGGAAGCTCTCACTGAGGGCGCTAAAAGAGGCGTTGAGGTAAAATTGCTTCTTGACGGTATGGGCAGTAGGAGGATTTCAAGGGCTTCTCTTAAAAGGCTCAGAGATGCCGGAGGCGAAACAGCATTTTTTTTCCCGCCGTTTATCCCTGTCATAAATGTTAGAATAAATTACAGAAATCACAGGAAGATTTGTATTATCGATGGTAAAGAAGCTTATTTAGGAGGCTTTAATATCGGAGATGAATATTTAGGGCTTTCAAAGAAGTTTAAGAACTGGAGAGATACGCATTTGAAGATCAGAGGGTCAGCAATAAGTGCCCTTCAATGGCAATTCTTTCTGGATTGGAGATTTGCAACAAATATGGAGATGAAAGGCTGTCAAAGTTACGTAGGTCTGGAGCTAGATGAAGAAAAAGTAGGTGCTCAGATTGTAAGTAGTGGGCCGGACTCTAAGTGGCCAGGAATTAAAGATGGTTATTTGAAAATGATTGCCAATGCAGAGAAAAAACTGTTCATAGAAACGCCGTATTTCATACCAGATGACAGTATATATGAAGCATTAAAAATCGCAGGACTTTCAGGGCTTGACGTCAGAGTTATGATACCAAATAAGCCTGATCATCCATTTGTGTACTGGGCAAGCTTAAGTTACATAGGAGAACTTCTGGAAGCAGGAGTTAAGTTTTATACTTATGAAAGAGGATTTCTTCATTCCAAAGTTCTAATAATGGATGATTTGGTTTCTTCAGTTGGAACTGCAAATTTAGACATCAGGAGTTTCAAGCTTAACTTTGAAGTAAATGCTTTCATTTACGATAAAGAAATTAATTCTAAACTGACTAATAGGTTTTTGGGAGATCTTGCAAATTGTAGGGAAATTACTCTGGACGGATATAATAATAGGTCAAGAATTATTAAAATAAAAGAATCTATATCCAGGCTACTATCGCCTATTCTATAAGAAAAGGGAGGAATTGCAGTGAAATCAGAGGCCACAATGAAAAAATATGTGTGTAACGGCAAGGTATTTGATACTGAGGATACAAGTGTTTTTGAGAAGATTTCTGGTTCTCCAATATACGAAGTCGTGAGGGTTGTTGGTGGGAAACCCATCTTCCTAGAAGACCATCTTGAGAGAATGTTCAAATCTGGACATCTTATAGGATATGATATTGGATTTACAGAAGAAGAAATTAGTGAATTTGCCAACATTTGTATAAAAGAGAACGAGATTAAAGACAATAATATAAAATTTATCTCCGTTGAAGATGACTATGGTGAAAAATTAATGATTGTCCTCGCTTCTGAGAGTTTCTACCCACCATCCAGTTATTACGAAGAAGGCATCAGGACTGTAATTTTAGAGCATGAAAGAGATAATCCAAACGTAAAAATACAGCATGGGGATTATAAAGAAAAGGTAAAAAAAGCTATTGAAAGCACAGGCTCTTTTGAAGTTCTCCTTAAGAATTCTCATGGATACATACTTGAAGGAAGCAGATCAAATCTATTTTACATTCTTGAGGGGAAAATATTCACAGCTCCAAGCAGTGATGTCTTATTGGGGATAACGAGACGACATATTATTAAATTATGCATGGATCTGGGGTATTCATTTGAAGAAAGAAAGCTTCATGTAGATGAGCTTAAAGATGTACAGGCCCTGTTTATTTCTGGCACAAGTGTAGGTATTTTACCTGTTTCCTTAGTAGATAACCTGGAAATACCATCTGCTTCAAATGGGATAATTGAGAAACTTCTTAAAGCATATGATGAAATGATACACAAAACCCTTGAATAACCAAGGGTTTTATAGTATTTAAAGATTTATTTAGAGATTAATTTCGCAATTTCCACTATAGTCTGTACTGCCATCTCCATTTCTTCGATTACGGCAAATTCATACTTCCCATGAAAGTTGTAGCCACCAGTAAAGAGATTCGGACATGGAAGTCCCATAAAGGAGAGTTTTGATCCGTCTGTACCACCTCTTACGGGCTTAATGTCAGGTTTTATACCGATATTTCCCATCGCCTGCTGTGCTAGTTCAACGATATGATAAACTGGCAATATCTTCTCTTTCATATTGTAATATGAGTCTTTCATTTCTAAATTTGCAACCTGGCCGTATTTGACGTTTATATAATCAACAGCAAGGGAAAGCATAGTTTTTTTCTTTTCGAATTCCTTGCTAAAATGGTCTCTGATTATATAGCTCATTTCAGTTTTCTCGACGGTACCTTTAAAATCCATTAGATGATAAAAACCTTCATAGCCTTCAGTATACTCAGGTTTATCAAACTCTGGCAGCATTGAATCCAGCTCTTTTGCAATGTGTATTGAGTTTATCATTTTATTTTTAGCTGTACCTGGATGCACATTTCGGCCTTCAATGGTAATTTTTGCTGATGCAGCATTAAAAGTTTCGTATTCAAGTTCACCTACAGGACCTCCATCAACTGTATATGCCCAATCTGCACCAAAATGATTTACATCAAAGTAATCTGCGCCTCTTCCGATTTCTTCATCAGGAGTGAATCCAATTTTAATGGTACCGTGCTCTATTTCGGGATTATTTAGAAGATACTCTGCTGCAGTAATAATCTCTGCTATCCCAGCTTTATTATCTGCGCCAAGTAATGTTGTTCCATCGGTTGTTATTATGGACTTTCCAATTAACAAAGATAACTCTGGGAAGTCTTCAGGGGAAAGCACTATACCAAGTTCATCGTTAAGAACTATATTTCTTCCATCGTAGTTATTATGGATTACAGGATTAACATTTTTCCCCGACATATCAGGACTTGTATCCATATGGGCTATGAAACCTATAACCGGAAGTGTTCTATTCGAATTAGATGGAATTGTTGCGGTCAGATAGCCATTAGAATCCAAGTTGACGTCATGGAAGCCCAGGTCAGTCATTTCATTTTTGAGAAAATTTGCTAGATCCATCTGGCCGGCTGTACTGGGGACTGTCGTCGAGCTTTCATCAGATGTAGTTTCAAATTGCACATAACTTAAAAATCTTTTAACAACAGTATTCATTTATATCCTCCTCAAAGTATTGTATATATCAATTGTACATCTTTTTGGAATTATTTACCCAAAAATTTGCGGTAACAAATAACTATCGATAAGGCTGTTATGCTATAATGATATAAAATGAGTATTAAACACACAAGGAGGAAACCTTATGACTATAAAAATTATTACTGACAGCTGTTGCGACCTTTCTGCTGAATTAGTTGAGCAGTTGGAAATAGAGGTTATTCCTGTTCTGGTTGTAAATGGCGATAAAGAATACAGAGACTACATAGATATACAACCCAAAACTGTCTACGATGGGATGAGAAAAGGCAAAATTTTTAAAACTGCACAAATTACTCCAATTATATTTGAGGAGTACTTTAAAAAATATGCAAAAGAGCAAACTCCTGCTATATATCTCGGCTTTTCATCCCAGTTATCTTCAACATTTCAATCGTCTATATTGGCTAAGAGAAGCCTGCTTGAAAAATATCCTGACTTGGATATAGAAGTGATAGATACAAAGGCTGCCTCAGGAGGGCTTGGATTGATTGTATATGAAGTTGCCAGAGCAGCTCAAAATGGAGCGACAAAAGAGGAATTACTTAAATTGATTGAGCATTACATCGACAATATGGATCACATAGTAACGGTGGATGACATCGAATATTTATACAGAGGTGGCAGGGTTTCAAGGACTACTGCAGTTCTTGGGGGGATGCTTAATATTAAACCTATACTTGAGATGAACCAAGGCAAACTCATACCTATTGATAAAGTAAGAGGAAGAGCCAAAGCTTTGAAGAGAATGTTGGAGCTAATGGAAGAAAGAAACATTGACGATAATTTTAAGGATAGAACAATATTCATTTATCACGGAGACGACATCAAAAATGCAGAAAAATTAAGAGATATGGTAATTGAAAAATACGATGTTAAAGAAATTAAAACAGGAGTGATAGGAGCAGTAATAGGAGCACATTCCGGACCAGGTACACTTTGTATTTTTTATTCTAAGAAGAATGAAAAGCCATAAATAGACAGCATATATTGGGAGATGATTAAATGGGAAATATTGCCGCATTTTTCGACATAGATGGCACGATATTTAGAAATTCACTTATGATAGAACATTTTCGAAAACTAATTAGCTTTGAGATAATCGATCCTGAGGTTTGGTACACAAAAGTCAAAAGAGCTTACGATGAATGGGAAAAGAGATATGGTGATTTTGAAGAATACTTGGAGGTTCTAGCAGGTGTATATCTGCAAGAACTTAAAGGCGTCAAGAGAGAACATATAGATTATGTTGCTAACCACGTCATAGAAACCAACTGGGATATGGTCTACAAGTATTCAAGAAATCAAATTGAGTGGCATAAGAAAATGGGTCATAAAGTATTCTTTATATCAGGCAGTCCCGACTTTTTAGTTTCCAGAATGGCAGAAAAATATGGAGCTACTGAATATAGGGGCACTATATATTATGTAGATGAGGACAATAGGTTTACAGGTAAAATACTAAAAATGTGGGATTCAGAAAGTAAGAAGAAAGTGATTGACGAAATCATTTCTCAATACGATGTAGATCTTGATAGAAGCTTTGCGTACGGAGATACTTCAGGAGACCTTTCTATGCTTCGGAGAATGGGAAATCCTGTTGCAATAAATCCCAACAGAGAGCTGTTGATGGAAATAAAAAGTGACCCTCAGCTTTATTCGAGAATCACTATCATAGTTGAAAGAAAAAATGTTATTTATAAATGTGATCCTGACGTAGAGATACTGTAGTCAGGACTGTAATTCATCAAGAAATCTTGAACTTTTCAGTTTGGAACCATTAAAAGTAGCATAACTGATTAGCTCGAGATTTATTTTTGCCCTCGTCATTCCAACATAAAAGATTCTCCGCTCTTCTTCATAAGTAGTAAAGATTCCTTTAGAAAGATCTTCCAGACTGGATTGTGAAGGTAATTCTCCCTCTATGAGATCAATTAAAAAAACGTTGTCAAATTCTAGCCCCTTCGCAGAATGAATCGTTGACAAAGTTACTCCTGTTTGAGTTCTGTTAGCACCTGCAATACTCGTCTCCAGTTCTTTTAGCATACTTGCGAAGTCATCTTTGTCTCTACACCCTCGTGCTACAGATTTTAAATGATACAGCATCTCAGATAGATAATCAAATGTATAGCCTGACTTCTGAGAATTTTCCTTTAGATATACAGAATATTGCAGAGTATCAGCAATAAAGTCAATGCCTTTTTGGGGGTTCATTCTATTAAGCCTTCTAAAATCTAATTCTAATTCATTGATATGTTTCCTGTAAAACTCAGAAAGCCCAGGGTAGGTTAGAAGACGCTTAAATACAGTTAAGTTACTATCTCCCTTATTAACGTGAAGCATCATTTTCTTAGAAATATACCCCTTCATTTTAAAATATATGGCTTCAAAAGAAGTTTCATCTTTAGGATTCTCTGCAAGTTTCAGAAAGTTCATTACGTCATTAACCAGCCAATGACTAAAAAATTTCAATCTACTGTCTCTGACATAAAAGTGTATACCAGATCTTTTGAGTGAATTAGCAAGCCCTACTATCGAAAGATTATTTCTGAAGAGTATTGCACTTCCTGATATCGGGTATTCTTTTCGCAGCGCATTTACAATATGGTCATATTGATCAGTCATATCTCTGAATTTTAAGATTTTTACTGGATTTTTTGGTGGATTTTGAGTTTGTATAATTTTAGAGTATCTATTTTTATTCTGGGAGATGAATTTATTTGAAACTGCTACAATATTCTTTGTAGAACGATAATTGTCCTCCATGAAATACAATACTCCATCGGCAAACACATTCTTAAAATCTAATAGTTCATCTGGATAAGCTCCCCTAAATCCGTATATTGACTGGTCGTCATCAGCTACTATAAATAAGTTGTTATGAGGACTAGCCAATAGCTTTAATATTGCAAGTTGAAGTTTAGAAGTATCCTGACCCTCATCAAGTTGAATATATTGGTATTTTATTCTGTATTTGTCAAGAATATCAGGAAATTTTAGAAGTATTCTGTGGGCTATGCCCAGCATATCATCAAAATCGATGAGCCTGTTCCTTTTTTTAATCTCTTCGTATTCAGTAAAAATATCTAGAAAATTCTCTACATCAGTAGATACAGCCCTGCTATACTCAACAGGATCAGTCATCATATTTTTTATATAGCCTGCATGACCAAAAAAATTCTCTAATTTTTCCTCAGTAATTGGATAACCATTATGTGATAAGTATAGGTTTTTAACTATATTAAACTTATTGTTCTTGCTATTATCTTCTTCAATAAGTCTGAAGCTTCTGGATCTTTCTCTTGAGAAGTCCTTTATTATTCTATAGCAGAAGGCGTGTATTGTTGAAAATTCAGGTTTGTTAACCGTCCCAAAAATTTTAATATACCTTTGCTGCATATCCATTGCGGATGCACGGCTGAAAGTTATAGATAGAATATTTTCAGGTGTAATCTGCTTATTTGAAATTAGGTTGTGCGTTCTGTGTATTAGAACGGTAGTTTTGCCTGCTCCTGGCACTGCAAGAACCAGAGCTGGACCAGCTCCATGTTCAATTGCAAGAGTTTGATTTTTGCTAAATTCCATATTAGATCCTCCTTGTGACAGACCTATTCTATCATAAAATTACAGGGTATGAACAAATAAAATAAGTTCATAAACAGCTAAAAACAGGATATTACCTTTGATAAACGGGTAGAAATGTAATATAATTGTTCTATATCAGTCCGGGGGGAAAGGTATGAGAAAGATTTTCAACAGATTTGACAACCATTTTATTCAACTACTAAATACGCGAATTAAAAATAAGTATTTAGATAGAATTATGTATAGAATTACAGACTTAGGTGGAGCGATATTTACTTCAATATTTGCGATATCCTTGGTCGTATTTGGCAATCGTCAAGTAAAAGTACTCGGGCTCGAAGCTATAGTAGCGCTATCTTTTGGACAGATATTTGTTCAGTCTCTTAAGAAATTATTTAGTAGGGAGAGACCTTATAAGATAATACAACAACTTCACACATTTGGTATTGACCTAAGAGATTACTCATTTCCATCAGGACATACTACCGCAAGTTTTTCACTGGCTACCACCATTGCCCTGAATATGCCTAAGTTGGCTGTTATCGTATTTTTTCTGGCCATTGTGATTGGCATGAGTAGGATTTATTTAGGGGTTCATTATCCAACTGACGTGGCTGCAGGAATACTTCTAGGAGTTATGGCCAGTGTTACCACGCATTTATATTTCATTCCGTTGGTAGAAAAGATAGGAACGTTCATAGGAATCAATTAAATTTTGTCATAACAATAAAGGAGGAATAGCAGATGAACATGATCAATTTTTTGAAGACAAGAAGATCCACCAGAGAATTCAAGAAAAAAGGCCTGTCAGATACTGACCTGACAAGAGTAGAGGAACTTGTCAGAAGTATTAATGAGGAATTAGCTGAAGTTAATATGACAGTTAGACTTTATGAGTACGGGCAAAACATTTACGACAGCCTAAAAGGCATAGGCGGATATGCCGGAATAATGATAGAAAGCCCTCATTATTTAGCTTTCGATTACAAGGCAAAAGATGAAAAGACTATGCTTTATAGTGGATACTATATCGAAAAACTGGTTACCGGACTTTATGATTTAGGACTGGGCACCTGCTGGGTAAGTCTGAATGCACTTGACCTTGAAAGGAAAAAGGCTGTGTTTGGAGAATCATCAAGCGATTATGATTCTATTCTTGCTTTTGGATATCCACGTCCAAAGAACCTATTTTTAAATCAGCCCTTTAGTGAAAGACTTGGAGTCGAAGAAATCGTATTTAAAGAGAAAATGGGAAATCCAATTTCAATAGATGAGTTGGAAGCTAGAGGTCTTGGAGATTTATTGTTTTACATCAGATTTGCTCCATCAAGACTGAACAAACAACCGTGGAGATACGTCGTTCACGACACTTCCATAGATTTGTATGTATTAGAAAAGGGTGGAATTAATAATCTTATAGATGCTGGAATAGTCATGTATTATTGTGAAGCTCTTGCCAATATACAGGGCATTAAATCCAAGTGGGAAATAGTAATGGAAGATGTTGAATTAGATGGAGAAGCGTTCAGATATATTGGGAAGTTTCATTTGTAGATTTACTGTATCTGTAATAGCTGCAAATAAGGGAAAGTGTGTTTTTTATGGCAGTGAAGAGAGATAATTATCGTACTCTGGCAGAAAAATTCTATTATGCTGGAGATTTAGAAAAATCACTTGAAATGTACAAAAAGGCATTAAGTCACAAGGGCAATCCCGAGGGGGATTGCCTCTTGATGTTCAATATAGGAGCAATATTTCTGGAATTAGGAAATATCAATGAAGCTAAGTTCTATAATGAGCAAGCCCTCGAAAAAGATCAAAATTTTAGGGATGCTCACTACCAACTTGGGGTAATATATGAAGAACTGAACAATCAAAATCTTGCTTATAGACATTACTATAAAGCATCAGAACTGGATCAAACTGATACTGAAAGTCGATATAATATGGCCCTTATAAATGAAAAAATGGGCGATTATTCAGAAATGAATAGATTATATGATGAAATTCTAAAAATTAATCCAGATCATTATTACGCTCTTAATAACCTGGGATCTCAATTGGAGTCGCAAGGGAAATATGAGGAAGCTTATTTATATATTAAGAAGAGCATAGATGCTAATCCAGATTTTTACTTGTCTCACTTTAATATGGCCGTTGTACTAAAAGCTCTTGGTAGAGGAGAAGAAGCTCTTAATGAATATAGTATTTCAAAAGAGTTGGAGCCTTTGCATGGGAGCACATATCTTAATATGTCAGCATATTATATTGAAAACAATATGATAGAAGAGGCTATTGCAGTACTTTCAGAAGGAATATCATACGTACCAGATGCTTTTGATCTCTATTATAATAGAGCGTGCTGCTACACAAAAATTGATATGCCTGATAATGCAGTCCGTGATATAGGAAAAGCATTGGAACAAAATCCCTATCTGGTAGTTTGGGTTAACAGAGACAAGGACTTTGATAGTCTAAGAAACAATTCAGGCTTTATAGCTTTTGTAGACAAAGCTTTTCAGGCAATAGAGAAAGGAAGAGAAACGAAATGATTGTAATTAAGACAATGGATGAGATAGAAAAAATGAAAAAAGCAGGCGAAATTCTCGCAGACGTACACAAAGAGATTGCAAAGATGATTAAACCAGGAATATCTACTATGGAAATAGACCAGTTTGTTGAGCGCTATCTCGCAGAAAGGGGTGCTTTCCCCGAGCAAAAGGGATACCAAGGATATCCCTATGCAACCTGTGCTTCAATAAATGACGAAATATGCCATGGATTTCCAAGAGAAGACTTACTTAAGGAAGGAGATATCCTTGCAATTGACATGGTTGTAAATTACGATGGATGGTTGGCAGACTCTGCCTGGAGTTATGCCGTTGGTGAAGTATCTGAGGAAGCCAAAATGCTCCTTGAAACAACTAAAAAATCTATGTATCTCGGCATAGAACAAGCAGTTGTTGGAAACAGGCTTGGGGACATAGGACATGCAATTCAGTCTTATGTAGAATCTAAAGGTTATTCTGTTGTAAAAGATTTTGTTGGTCATGGAATTGGGAGAAAAATGCACGAAGACCCACAGGTTCCTCACTATGGAAAGCCTGGGAGAGGTGTCAGGCTGGTGGAAGGAATGGTTATTACAATCGAACCTATGATTAATGCGGGAAGATATGAAATGAAGCTAGATGGGAACAAGTGGACTGCTAGAACAGTTGATGGGAGTTTATCAGCACAGTATGAACATACAATTGCAATTACAAGTGATGGGCCACTGATACTTACAGACCAGGGAGAGCCCAGAGATTAAACGGGAGGAATTCAAATGACTGGTGGATATACAAAGCGCGAAGAACTTTTCAATAGCCTTACTCACGGTGCAGGTGTCCTGTTTGGAGTTGGGGCTCTAATAGCTATGCTTGCAATAGCTATTAGAAGCAGGGATGTTTCAAAGATAACAGCATTTTCTGTATATGGAGCATGTATTATTCTGATGTTTCTATCTTCAACGCTTTATCATTCAATCTCTAATAAGAAAGCTAAGAAAATCCTCAGAGTCTTTGATCATAGCTCAATATTTTTATTTATAGCAGGAACATATACTCCAGTTGTTGTACTTGCCTTAAGAGGAGAAATGAAGTGGTTCTTTCTTGCTGCAGTATGGACAGTTGCCATTGCAGGCATTGTTTTTAAAATTCTGACCTATGGAAAATTTGATAAATACAAAGCGATATCGTTGATAATATACATTGGAATGGGGTGGCTTGCCATTCTACCGATAAAGATGATTATACAAGAAACGTCATGGGGATTCTTTGGTTATATTCTTGCGGGCGGAATTCTCTATTCGCTTGGAACAATTTTTTATGCTATTAAAAAAATCCCTCATCACCACAGCATTTGGCATTTATTTGTCCTTTCAGCAAGTGTGATACATTTCATAGGTATAATTTATTATTTAAGCTGAAACAGGACTCAATCTGGAGGACGACATGGGAGGATAGTTAATGGGAAATGAACTCAAACTGACAGAAGGAAATATAATCGGAACGCTTACCCGTTTGGCAATTCCAATTATGGGAACCTCTTTCATTCAAATGGCATATAATTTAACAGATGTAATGTGGCTTGGACGACTTGATACAAAAGCAGTGGCAGGTGCAGGAACAGCAGGGTTCTTTCTGTGGTTTGCAGCTTCTCTTGTGATGATTTCTCAGATAGGCGTAGGAGTTAACGTGTCTCAAAGCCTAGGCAGGGGAGATAGGGAAGAAGCAAAACGATATATTAGTTCAGGATATCAGGTAAATATAGTGATTGCACTGACATATGGAATGCTTTTGTATTTCTTTAGAAATCAAATAATAGGTTTTTTCAAGATAGATGATATGGTCGTGGTAAAAATGGCCATAAGTTATTTGTCCATTATAAGTATGGGGATGTTATTCTTTTTTGTGAACCCTGTATTTTCTACAACTCTGAATAGCTCTGGAAATAGCGTAACTCCATTTAAAACTAATACAATCGGACTTATTGTAAATATGATTTTTGATCCAGTTTTAATATTTGGCCTTGGCCCATTTCCAAAGCTAGGAGTTGAAGGTGCAGCAATAGCTACAGTATTTGCACAAATAGTCGTTACTTTAATTTTTCTAATTGAAGGTTACAGAAAACAGAGCATTTATTCACATGTAAAGATCTTGGGACGACCTGAATTCAGCAGAATTCGCAGAATGATAAAGCTTGGAATCCCACCTTTTCTTCAGATGGGAATACATGCAACAGTAAGCATGGTTATAACCAGACTTATAGCAGGTTTTGGAGCGGTACCCATTGCTGTGCAAAGTATAGGATCTCAAATAGAATCTATTTCCTGGATGACATCTGAAGGGTTTTCATCAGCTATATCTGCATTTGTCGGACAAAATTATGGTGCCAAAAAATATGAAAGAATACGACAAGGGTATAAGAGTGGTATAAAAGTTCTTGGTTCTATAGGGATAGGTGCTTCTTTGATTCTAATATTTGGAGCTGAACACCTTTTTACAATTTTTACACCAAAGGATCCTGAAGCAATACTAGGAGGAATTTCATATTTACGAATTTTAGGGCTATCTCAACTTTTTATGAGCATAGAGATTGGTACAGCGGGCGCTTTCAATGGCCTTGGCAGGACAGTGCCTCCTACAATGGTTGGGATGAGCTTCAATTTATTGAGAATTCCCCTTGCAGTGTTTCTGTCGACATATACGGCACTGGGGCTACTTGGAATATGGTGGGCAATTTCAATTTCAAGTATATTGAAAGGATTACTACTATTTGCATGGTTTAACTTTTTTCTTTCAAAAATGGAGCACAGCCAGTTTGTTTTGTAAGAAACAATGCATTCTTATGTTATACTAAGTAGGTAATTAAAAGTTTTTGTTTATAAGAATAAGTTTCATCACATGATGAAAATGAAAGGTAGGTAGTGTAATTGTTAAAACAGTTAATGAAACCAGAAAACAACGAAAAAATTGCTTTGATGAAGACAAATTTTGGTGAGATCTGGATTAGGCTATTTCCTGAAATAGCTCCAAAAGCAGTAGAAAATTTTGAAACTCATGCAATAAATGGATATTATAATGGCATATCCTTCCACAGGGTTATCAAAGATTTTATGATCCAAGGTGGAGATCCTGAGGGAACTGGAAGAGGCGGATCCAGTATATGGGGAAAGTCTTTTGAAGATGAGTTTCATGTAGAATACAGAAATTTCAAGGGAGCACTTTCTATGGCAAATGCAGGGCCAAATACAAATGGAAGCCAGTTTTTTATAGTCCAAAAAGGCGATATCGAGAAAAATATTCTTTCTCAAATGGAAAGTCTGGGTGACGAAGGCGGGTATCCAAAAGACGTGGTAAATTCTTATAAGGAACTAGGAGGAACTTTTTGGCTAGATGGGAAACATACTGTCTTTGGACAAGTCTTCAAAGGGATTGAAGTAGTTGATAGTATAGCTGTCACACCTGTTGGTAGTGGAGATAAGCCAAAACAGCCTGTAATAATTGAGAAAATTGAGATACTGTCCTGGTCTGAAGACCTGACATCTTTTGAATAAATTTATTGTGGATTATTTTAAGGAGGCGAGAGCATGCATCAGTATAAAGGGAAACTAATAATCCATACGGGTTCTATGTTTTCTGGAAAGACCTCCAGTCTTGAGAAGGATGTAAAGAGGTTTAGGATTGCGGGATACAGGACTTTAGCATTTAAACCCGCAGTTGATACCAGATATACTAGTTCAGAAATTGTATCACATGACGATACAATACTTGAAGCAGTACTGGTAAATGATATCTCAGAAATAATGAGTGAGTGCGAAGCTCACAAACCTGAAGTGGTTGCTATTGATGAAATCCAATTTCTCGGAGGAGAACTGAAAGATATAATAGATGGTATTAACAGCCTTTTAGGCGAGGACATAACAGTTATAGCAGCAGGACTGGATATCGACTTTTCTGGGAAACCTTTTGAAATAGTAAAGGAACTAATGCCATATTCAGACTATTTGACCAAACACCATGCTGTATGTGTTAAATGTGGATCAGATGCCTGGGTCAGTCATAGAAAGACCAAGGAGAGAGAGAGGGTAGTAATAGGGGCTCTTAGAGAGTATGAACCCCTTTGTAGATCAAGTTACCTAAAAGAAAAGAAGAAAGAGGAAGCAATAGTAAATAAAAATCAAGTTACATTTATATGAAAAAAACCCGGATTATCCGGGTTTTTTCTATTCAAAGCTCAAGCCTTCTCTGTGTAGTGCAACACTTAGCACTATCCCTACCGATATCAAATTTATAAGCTGAAATGTACCACCATAACTCATAAAGGGGAGTGGAATTCCTGTTATTGGCATCAAGCCTATTGTCATTCCAATATTTTCCCATATATGAAATAGAAACATAGCGGCAAGTCCGACACTCATAAGTGAGCCAAAAGTATCAGTTGAATTCTTTGCTATCTTAAGGAATCTTTGCAAAAGTATGAAATAAAGAAAGATCAATACCATTCCTCCGATGAATCCCAACTCTTCGACTAATACTGCAAATATAAAGTCAGTTTGCTTTTCCGGAATGTAATTAAATTGAGTCTGGGTTCCTTTGAAGAGCCCTCTGCCAAATAGTTTGCCGCTTCCAATAGCTATTTTGCCCTGGAGCGCTTGATATCCAGTGTTAGATACATCTCTTTCAGGCTCAAGGAAATTAAGGAATCTGTTTTTTTGAAATTCATCTAGTCTGATCCATATAGCTGGTAGACTCATTATTCCCGTGACAACGGCTATTCCTATGTACTTCCATTTAATTCCCCCAGCGAAAAGCATTATTGCGATAATGAAAATAAATACCATAGAAGTTCCCATATCAGGCTGTAAGAGAATAAGTGCAACTGGGAAAAAAGCCAAAGCTAACACTTTAAATAATACAAATGGAGTATTAAGATCTTCTTTATGCTTATCCATATATTTTGCTAAAGATATTATCAGACCAACTTTTACAAATTCAGCCGGCTGGAATCCAAAATTGCCTATATAAAGCCAGGATCTTGAACCCCATTGTTCATCTCCCACTCCCATGACTAGAACTGCAATTAAGAGTCCTGCAGACAATATATATATTGGGATGTAGAGCTTGCCTAGAAACTGATAATCAAAAAAAACAAAGAATAAAATTGCAGCAAAACCTATCAAAGTTGCTATGCTTTGAGTTTTGACAAATCTAAAACTTTCAAGGCTAAGGGTAGCTGAATAGATAAGAACGAGCCCGTATAAGCACAACAGTATTGTGGTAATTAGCAATATAAAATCAAATTTTTTAAAGGATTTTTTTCTAAGGTTAAACATGATATCGGCTCCTTTGCATCATTAGATATTATACCACAATTCAAATCTTTCAAATAGTGGGAATAGATTATCAGATTTGTTATAATTGACGTTGAGAGGGGTGTTTGTCGTGGAGAGTAAAATTAGAAATATTGCTTTACAGTTGGGAATAGATACAGTTGGTTTTACTGACTGCAGCCCTTTTCATAGAATTGAAAACAGACTTTATTCTCGCTTGGAATCTGACAAAATGACAGAATTTGAACATTTGACAATAGAAGACAGAGTATATCCAAACAAAATATTTTCAGATTGTAAAGGTATAATTGCGGTGGCAGTTCCTTATGATACTGGCTACAAAGTGAGTTCTGGCGAGACGTTAAAGGGTACACTTAGCAAATCTTCTTGGGGCACAGACTATCATAAGGTTATAGAGCAATTGATGTATAAATTTATAAAGGTACTTAAGAAAGAATTCAACGCAGAATTCATGGCCTTTGTAGACACGGGACCCCTGGTGGATCGTGAAGTGGCTCACAGAGCAGGTATAGGTTATTATGGGAAAAACTGTTCAATAATAACAAATGAATACGGTTCATATGTATTTTTAGGTTATATACTTACAAATTTAAATCTGAGTGCAGATAATACACCTATGGAGAGCCAGTGTGGAGATTGTAGACTTTGCATTGATGCATGCCCAACTGGTGCTATCTCAGAAAATGGTGAGATTAATGCCAAAAGTTGTGTCTCGTATCTTACACAGACTAAAAAACCGATTCCAAAAGGACTACAAAGTAATATGGGTGTGAAAATATATGGTTGTGATACTTGCCAGCTTGTCTGCCCTAAAAATAAGGGGGTACAAAAATCACTGATCGAAGACTTTATTCCCGTTAAAACTGGGGGATATGTTGATATTGCAGAACTTTTAAATATGAGCAAAAAAGAGTATTCATTAAAATATGATGATATGGCAGGAAGCTGGAGGGGTAGAAGCGTGCTCATAAGAAATGCTATCATTGCTCTAAATAATATGGGAAAGATTGCAGAATACAATGATGAGATGGAAAATCTAATGAAAAGAAATCCTGCCTTTTATGGAGATTATATTGAAAAGGATAATTAAGTTATAATTTTTGTGAGTCTTGTTATAGTGATAATTATTGTATGGTATAATTTAGCTGACGCTAAAACTCTTGAGGAGGGGATAAAAATGTCAAACGTTCACGAATTACAGTTTTTAAAAGATAAGATACAGGAGTTAAAGGATCAGGGTGTATATAGGAAATTACCTGTGTTACAGGGACCCAGTGGAGCAGAAGTTCTGCTTGATGGAAGAAAAGTAATAAACCTGTCGTCAAATAACTATCTCGGTTTTGCAGATCATCCAAGGCTAAAAAGAGCAGCTATTGAGGCTGTAGAAAAATATGGAGCAGGTGCAGGAGCAGTACGTACAATAATCGGGAATATGAGTATTCACGAAGAAATGGAAGAAGTATTGTCGAAATTTAAAAGAGAAGAAGCTGCATTTGTTTATCAATCAGGATTTAACTGCAATGCTGGCACTATACAGGCTGTCACCGAGGCAGGGGATATAATTATATCCGATGAACTGAATCACGCTTCTATTATTGATGGATCCAGGCTTTCTAGAGCTGATAAGGGAATTTATAAACACTCAGATATGGACAGTCTTGAAAAAGTCCTTAAAGAAGCGAGAGATAAATACAGAAACATTTTAATCATAACAGATGGAGTTTTTAGTATGGATGGAGATATAGCCAAACTTCCAGAAATAGTCGAACTAGCTGAAAAGTACGAGGCAATGACTTATGTTGATGATGCCCATGGATCTGGGGTGCTCGGTGAAAGTGGAAGGGGAACAGTCGACCATTTCGGGCTACATGGAAGAATCGACTTTACAATAGGAACTTTGTCAAAAGCTATAGGTGTGGTAGGTGGTTACGTAGCAGGGTCAAATACGATGTATGAATGGCTCAGCCATAGAGCTAGACCAGTACTATTTTCAACCTCAATGCCACCTGCAGCAGCAGGAGCAATTATTGAAGCTGTAAAAATGCTGACAGAATCAACTGAGTACACAGACAAGCTTTGGGACAATGCAGCTTACTTCAAAGATAAAATGGGAACCCTCGGATTTGACATTGGAAATAGTCAGACTCCGATAACTCCTGTAATAATTGGTGATGAAGCAAAGACCATGGAGTTTAGCAGGCGACTTATGGACAAAGGTGTATTTGTTTCTGGAATTGTATTTCCAACTGTTCCAAAAGGTACAGGAAGGCTTAGATGTATGGTGACAGCAAGCCATTCAAAAGAACAGCTTGACAGGGCAGTAGAAGCTTTTAGGTTAGTAGGAGAGGAAATGAAAATACTGTAACAGAAATGCAAACAAAGAATCCAGAGCATAGGCTCTGGATTCTTTTATCCAAGTGCTACATCAAGAACCATCATTACAGCAAATCCTAAAGCAAAGCCCATAACTCCTAAGTTGGAGTGATTGCCTTCAGATGCTTCAGGTATCAGTTCTTCAATAACTACATAAATCATGGCACCAGCAGCAAATGAAAGGAAATATGGAAGAATGGGCTCAACTATTCTCGTAGCCAAAATTGTCAGAATAGATGCTATCGGCTCTACAACACCACTTAAAACTCCATAGAGGAAGGATTTGTTTTTTGACCAACCTTCATTTTTAAGAGGCATAGATATTATTGCTCCTTCAGGGAAATTCTGTAGAGCAATTCCAATTATAAGCGCAAGTGCTGCTGAAAAGGGGATACCTGCAGTGCCAGCCTTATATCCGGCATACAGAACTCCTACTGCCATACCCTCTGGGATATTATGCAGTGTAACAGCAAACATCAGCATAGATGTTTTGCTGAAACCACTCTTAATACCCTCTGGTTTTTCTTGACCAGCATGTATATGTGGAACAGTCATGTCCAAAATGAGTAAGAATCCAATTCCTAAAAGAAAACCCAAAACAGCAGGTATAAAAGACCAAGCTTCATCAAAGTTTGATAATTCCATTGAAGGTATCAAAAGTGACCACACAGAAGCTGCTACCATTACGCCACCTGCAAATCCCAAAAGCCACTTTTTCAACTTTTCATTCATTTCATCTTTCATAAAATATACACCAGCTGCTCCCAGCGATGTTCCAAATAGAGGGATAAACAAAGTTGCAAATAATTTCATCAAATCACCCTTTCAAAATACGTATGTGTTAGTAATACCCATTTTAGCAGTAGAAATACACTGTTATTTTACTGATATATATTGTAAAATGATATTATATTAATTATTGGAGTGGTTTTTATGTTTATTGGAGCATGTACTTTAAGAATTCAACTCTTTGAAACTCATTCTTTAAAAGAGAAGCGACAGATATTAAGGAGCATAATTGAGAGATGCAAAAATAGATTTAATATTTCGGTAGCTGAAGTTGGTCTCTTTGATAGCTGGCAGGTCTCAGAGATAGGCTTTGCATGTGTGTCTTCAGAAAAATTGCACGCGGATAAGATCATCAGGAATGTCATTAGGTTTATTGATGGTGATGGAAGGGTAGAAATTACTTCACATGATATTGAAATTCTATAGGTGAGAAAATGAGAAAAAAACTAACAAAAAAGGAAATGAAGACAGTTTTAGAAAAACTTTTAGTATTATACCCTGATGCTCGCCCTGAACTAGATTTCAGAAGCCCTTTTGAACTATTAATAGCCACGATACTCTCTGCTCAATGTACCGATGTACGGGTTAATAAGGTGACTAAAGAGTTGTTTGCTGAGTTAAAAACTCCTGAGGATTATTTGTCATTGGGGCAGGAAGAACTAGAAGTAAAAATTCATAGTTGTGGATTATCTAATTCTAAAAGCAATAATATTATAAAAACATGTGGAATTCTTATAGAAAAATATGGTGGAAATGTACCAGAAACCATTGAATTGCTTATGACGCTCCCTGGAGTTGGAAGAAAGACTGCAAATGTAGTGGCTAGCAATGCTTTTGGAATTCCAGCAATAGCTGTTGATACTCATGTGTTCAGAGTATCCAATCGAATAGGTCTTGCCTCATCTGATACCGTCGAGAAAACAGAAATAGATCTGATGAAAAACATACCAAAGCCCATGTGGACAAAGGCACATCATCTCCTTATATTTCATGGAAGGAGAATCTGTAAAGCCAGAAAACCAGATTGCCCTATATGCCCACTTAATACAGAGTGCCTCTACTATGAAAGGGAGTTTAGAAAATGAAGAAGGCAATAATCATAATTTCAATAATTTTGATACTAACTGCCGGGGCTCTAGCGGGCGGTTACTTTTACCTTGACTCCAGAATAAATGTCGATGGGTATTATGACGGAGTAGCTGTTGGCGGAGTTCAAGTGGGAGGGCTCACTAGAGAAGAAGCCAGAGACAAATTAAAAAATGAACTTGAAAAAGATTTCGGCAATAGAGGAATTACTATATTGTCTGATATAGAACCATTTAATGAAGTGTTTATCTCTTATGACAGGCTTGGATTTACCTATGATTATGAAACAGCTTTAAGTGAAGCATTTAAAGTAGGCAGAGATGGTAATGTGATTGAAAGGTTCAAAAGGATTAAAGAACTTGAAACAAAACCTGTTTTTGTCGAAATTGATTCAGAATACAGCTTCTTAATGCTTGAGAAAGAATTGCAGGATATTGCAGACTCCTATAGACAACCACCGCAGGACGCGGAGTTTAGTTTTGAAAACGGAATTATAAAAGTAATAGGACATTCCGATGGCACCGAAGTGGACATGGAAACTTTAATGGCTGAAGCGACTAATGCTATTGATTCATATGGAGTTGTTCATCTTCCATTTAGGGTTGTAGAACCAAAAGTCAATGAAGAATACTATAAAAGAATAAATGGTAAAATAGGCGAGTTTTCAACCAGTTTTGTAGGAAGTGCACCAGGAAGGATTCACAATATTAAGTTGTCTGCAGAAGCTTTTAAAGGACTTCTTGTTATGCCTGGCGATGAAATCTCATATAATCAGACGACAGGGCCAAGGATGGCATCAACTGGGTATCAGGAAGCTCCTGTCATTGTAAATGGAGATCTAACTCCAGGACTTGGTGGAGGTGTATGCCAGACTTCTACTACTTTATACAATACTCTTCTGTTGGCAGATTTGGAAATTACAGAGAGACATCCACACTCATTGCCTCCTGCATACGTACCTAGGGGCACAGATGGTGCAGTTGCAACTGGATATCTTGATTTGAGATTTAGAAACAGTTTTGATTACCCTATATTGATAGATACTGAAGTTATAGGAAGTAAAGTTTACTTTTATATTTATGGGGATGCAGAATCAAGAGATTATATAGTTAAAATAGATACCGAACATTTGGCGACCATTCCTTACAAAGTTCACGAAAATCTTGATGAGTCACTTCCACCAGGAGCGAGAGAGTTAGTTCAAGAGGGCAGAACAGGTTATAAAGTAAGCACTTTCAAATCTATAATAAAAGATGGAGTTACAGTTTCTAGGGAAAAGATATCGTCGGACTACTACAGAGAAAGGGATTTTATATATAAAGTTGGGCCAAAGGAACAGGCACAAAATCCTGAGCCAACAATTCCGGAAGATCCAGTAATACCTGATGTGCCAGTAATACCTGGTGAAACAGAAACAGTTGATGAACCAGCTGATGGTAATGAGGATACGAGCACTGTTGTTGAGGAGTCTCCAGAGGATGAGGTGCTATTGCCATAAGATTTTATCTTTGATATACTGAACATAATTGAATAGAGTACAGGTATCTTTAGAGATTTAAAAGGGAAAGTGGTTAAAATCCACTACAGCCCCCGCTACTGTGAACGGGAACGAAAGCAGCAAAAGCCACTGGGTAACTGGGAAGGCGCTGTGATTAGAGTGATCCGTAAGTCAGGATATCTGCCTGTGCATGCGAGAATTATTATTCTTGCCTCGGAGGGAGGATTTATGCTTAACGCTGATAACAGCCTGTCTTCGGATAGGCTGTTAATTTAATTTGAGGAGGATTTTAAATGAGAAGGAAAAAAGGTTTATTGTTGCTAAGCTTAGTTTTAGTACTGGTTGTATTGGCAGGTTGTTCAACGGTTGAAAATGATGTGAAAGCGTCTGAAGAGATACCTGAGCAGATAGAAGATATAGTTGAAGTTCTTTCAGTGACAGATGACTTTGGAAGAACAATTGAATTTGAAAGCCCTGTTGAATCAATAGTTACATTTGCTCCGAGCAATACTGAAATACTGTTTGCAATAGGAGCTGGAGACACTGTAAAAGGTGTAACAGCCTTTGATGATTATCCCGAAGAAGTTCTTGAAATAGAGAAAATTGGAGATTATAATGGCATAAATCTTGAGAGAATAATTGAACTGGAGCCAGAAGTAGTCATATTTTATGGAAAAGGTGCTGACGACGAGGTAAATCGGCTTGAAGAGGCTGGAATCACGGTACTTGGATTTGAACCTGAGAGCATTGAAGAGATTATAGATGTAATTGAGAGAATGGGTACTCTTACTGGAAAGAGCACTGAAGCTCAGGAACTGGCAGAAAGTATGGCTTCAAAAAAAGAAGAATTGGTAGGAAAAGTAGAAAATTTTGAAAAGAAAAAGGTGTTTTATGAGATTTGGCATGAACCTCTTATGGCGGCAGGAGCAGGCTCATTTGTAGATCAACTCATTATTCTAGCAGGTGGAGAAAACATAGCTGCTGATTCTGAAAGTGAATATCCTCAGTTTGATTTAGAACAGCTAATTGAGAGAAATCCTGAGGTTTATCTTACAGCAAACGACTTGCCTGAGAAGACTGCTGATTCAATAGGGCAAAGGCCTGGTTATGATGAACTGGATGCAGTTAAAAACGGGCAGATTTATCTCCTTGATGGTAATTTAATGTCGAGACCTGGACCGAGAATTATAGAAGCTTTGGAACTGCTGGTAGAGGCGATTCATCCAGAAGCTTAATAGAAGGTAGTGATTTTGTGAGAAAGATCAAGAGAAAATCATATGGTGTAGTTGTAATCGCCATGATCTTAATTCTAGTGGTTGGAATAGCAATTGCCAGCACTACTGGCTCTGCTAATATCAGCCCATTTGATGTATTTAGAATAGTTTATTCTCATATACCACATTTTGGGAAAACTGTTGATATATCCGATATTTCAAGTGCGTCAAAGTCGATAATTTGGAATGTAAGACTGCCCAGAGTGTTACTTGGTGTACTTGTGGGAACTTCTTTGTCTGTAGCAGGTGGAGCCTTTCAGGGACTTCTTAAAAACCCAATGGCTGATCCATTTATACTCGGGATATCTTCTGGTGCTGCATTGGGGGCGACTATAGCAATAATATTCAGACTCGACATGACTTTTATGGGATTTTCGGGTATATCAGTCGCAGCTTTTATAGGTGCATTAATTGCAGTTTTTGCTGTCTATAATATTGGGAAAGTAAAAAATAAGGTTCCTGTCACCACTCTCTTATTGGCAGGTGTGGCTGTAGGTAATTTTCTTACGGCTGTAATGTCATTTCTCATGGTCGTTTACAGCAGGGATATGACAAAAATTATCTATTGGACCTTGGGAAATCTGTCTGGGAAGGGTTGGGAACCTGTTAAAATGATATTTGTGCCCGTGCTTATTGGAGTGATTGTGATTTTGTATCTGTCAAAAGATATAAATATTATGCTCACAGGAGAAGAATCTGCAAAGTCATTGGGCGTAAACGTTGAAAGGACGAAAATTTATGTTCTTTTAGCTGGAACATTTTTAACTTCAATTGTAGTATCAGTCAGTGGAATCATTGGATTTGTGGGGCTGATTATACCTCATATAATCAGGTTGTTTACTGGTCCTGACCACAGGATTTTGTTGCCGGTATCAGCGCTTGCAGGTGCTGTTTTCATGATTTTTGCTGATACTGTCGCAAGAGTTGTTATATCCCCAGTAGAAATCCCAGTTGGTATCATAACCGCTTTATTTGGCGGACCATTTTTTGTATTTCTATTAAAACGAAAGAAAAAGTCGTTGTAAAGCAGGTGATTCATTTGTCAGTTTTGAAAGCTGAACACATTAAATTTTCATATTCAAAAGAACTTGTAGTCAACGATATCAGTATGGAGATTGACAACGGGGAGTTCGTGAGCATAATAGGACCTAATGGTTCTGGAAAGTCAACTTTGCTTAAAACACTTAATTATGTTTACACACCACTTGGTGGAGAAATAACGCTATTTAAAAGACCAATAAGCGATTATTCAAGGAGAGAAATCGCACAAAAAATAGCAATGGTACCCCAAGATACGGTGATAGACTTCGAGTTTACAGTTGAGGATGTGGTTATGATGGGAAGGCATCCTTTCAGTTCAAGGTTTTCCAAGGAAGACTCAAGAGACCATGAACTCGTCTACGAAGCCATGGAAAATACCAATGTTCTAAACATAAGAGACAGGTATATTACAGAAATATCTGGCGGAGAGAGGCAAAGGGTGTTTATTGCAAAAGCTCTGGCTCAGGACACATCCATTATTCTACTTGATGAACCGACTTCACATTTGGATATAAACCATCAGCTTGAAGTACTTGAACTGCTAAAATATTTAAATAGAGAAAGAGGGATTGCAATAGTTCTTGTAGTCCATGACATAAATATGGCAGCCAGGTATTCAGACAGAATTCTATTGATGAAACAAGGAAGAATAATTTCCCAGGGAACCCCTGACGAGGTTATTACTCCCGAAAATATTAGAATAGCTTACGGAATAAATACAGCTGTTGAAAAAAATCCCTACACAGGACACATCGAAGTGACTCCTTTGGAAGTAACCAGACGGTTAGCAACTGGTGCAAAAAAGATACATGTAATATGTGGTGGTGGATCAGGTGCAGAAATTATGAACAGGCTTCACATGGAAGGACACATCCTAAGTGTGGGCGTCATAAATGTAGGAGACAGTGATTGGCAACATGCTAAAGCTTTGAGAATTGATTTAGTTGAAGAAAAGCCTTTTTCTGATATATCAGAAAAAGCTTCTAAGGAAGCAATGAAAAAAATACTTGATAGTGACTACATCGTTATATCAGATACGGCAATTGGCAGTGGAAATCTCTTAAATTTTAAGATTGTAAATTTAGCCATGGAATACGGTAAGAAAGCTTTACGGGTTACAAAGAAAACTGATCTGGAATCTGATTTTACAGGTGGAGAAGCATCGCTGCTATTGGAGTCCATGCGAAAACTAGGAATGATAGAAGTACAGGATACAGAAGAACTTATCTCAGAGATTGAAAAAATAAGACCTTAATATTAGGGTCTTTTTGTTTTATTTTGCTCTGTCTTGTGTTATATTTAAGTTGTTGGGAGGGGGAAAATGAGCATTAAACTTATAGCTATAGACATGGACGGGACTCTTTTAAATAAGAATAATGACCTGTCAGATAGAAACAAAGATGCAATTAAAAGAGCAAAAAACAAAGGAATAGAAATTGTCATTGCCACAGGAAGAGTCTTAAAATCAGCTGAATTTTACGCAAAAGAGCTGGAGCTTTCAAGCTATATAGCAGCATGCAACGGCGCTATAGTCGTTGATGACAATTTAAATAAGATAATCGACAAGCCATTAAGTTTGGAAAAAGTAAAAGAAGTGACGAATCTCGGTTTAAAGGAAGACTTGTATTTCCATTTTTATAATGAAGATACTTTTTTTACTAAAACTTACGTAAAGGAAGTTGTCGACTATTACAACTCTTCTACTGGAAAATTCCGAGGACAATCCGTCAGTATAAATCTTTATGACGAATTAAGTGAAGTGCTAAACAATAGGAAATTAAACGTTTATAAGATTATCTTTATAGATGAAAGTACTGATAAACTCACTGACTTCAGAAATAAATTGAGAGGCATCAATGGACTTGCACTTTCCAGCAGTTGGGATAACAATATTGAAGTAATGGAAAACGGCGTATCAAAAGGTCTGGCAATCAAAGAGCTGAGTGAGAAACTTGGAATTAGTAGAGATGAGATTATGGCTATTGGAGATAACGAAAATGACCTTTCAATGATTGAATTTGCTGGGCTTGGAGTAGCCATGGGAAATGCAAGTGATTTATTAAAAGGGAAAGCAGACTTTATATCTGATACAAATGATAATGATGGAGTTGCAGTTGCAATCGAAAGATTTGCACTGTAGTGGGGGAATTATGGCACTTAATATAGTTTTAGTGGAGCCCGAGATACCACATAATACGGGAAATATAGCAAGAACTTGCGCTCTGACAGGAACAAAACTGCATCTGGTTAGACCTCTTGGCTTTTCTGTTACTGACAAACATTTAAAAAGAGCAGGGCTTGATTATTGGCATTTAGTAGATATTTCTTATTATGATAGCTTTGATGAAGTTATTAACAGTAACCCAAATTCGAGGTTTTTCTATGCTACCACAAAATCAAAACATAAATATACAGATATAAAATACTCTGATAGAGATTTTTTTGTGTTTGGGAAAGAGACACAAGGCCTGCCAGTTGCGTTGTTAAACAAATATTTTGATACTACAATTAGAATTCCAATGAGAAATGACATAAAAAGATCTTTAAATCTGTCTAATGCAGTAAATATAATACTCTATGAAGCACTTAGGCAGATTGATTTTCCATCTTTGGATTGATTTAATTTGTATACAGACATACCTGCGTTATGTTAGAATATACTGGCGACTTGTAATCAAAGGAGGATAACAATATGGATTTGGCACTTCCAGTATTGGGAGGTCTAGGCTTGTTCCTGTACGGCATGAACATGATGGGTACAGGTTTGGAAAAGGCGGCAGGGAACAGGCTGAAAAGAATGATAGAGGCTCTGACTGCTAATAGATTTAAGGCTATATTGGTTGGAACTTTTGTCACTATGCTCATTCAAAGCAGTGGTGCTACCACAGTAATGGTAGTTGGGTTTGTCAACGCAGGAATAATGACTTTACCTCAGGCTATTGGTGTAATTATGGGAGCTAATATAGGAACCACGATTACAGCACAGTTAATAGCCTTTAAGCTGACTGACTATGCGCCATTGGCTGTTGCAATAGGTGTTGCTATATGGATAGCAGCTAAAAATAAGAAAGCAAAGACTTATGCTGAAATCCTCATAGGTGTAGGTATATTGTTTATGGGGATGGATATGATGGGTAGTGGGCTAAATGATCTTGCCGATCTGAAGGCATTCGCTACATTGATGCAAAGCCTCAACCACCCTATACTCGGTATGTTGGCAGGTTTGATTATCACGACCATAGTAATGTCCAGTTCTGCCTCAGTTGGTCTATTGCAGGCGCTGGCTGGGCAGGGGTTTGTTAATATGTCAATGGCTTTTCCTATACTCTTTGGCGAGAACATAGGAGCTACATCAGTAACTCTAATCTCCAGTATTGGGGCAAATAAAACCGCTAAAAGAGCTGCAATAATACACTTACTCATGAAAATAATAGGCACGGTAATATTTATGACCGTATTGAGATATCCGGTAGAAGCTTTTGTCGTAAAGTTGACTCCAGGAGATGCTGTAAGGCAGATAGCAAATGCACACACTGCATTTAATATAGTAAATTCCTTGATTTTATATCCTTTTATTTCGTGGATTGTTAAAGCTGCAGAGATACTTGTTCCCGGAGAAGATAAGGATGACATGACAGAATCAAAATATCTGGACAAGCGTATACTTGAAACTCCTTCAATTGCTTTAGGTCAGGCAGGCAGAGAGACAATCAGAATGGGACAGCTAGTTCTTGAAAACTTATCAGCCTGTAAGACTGTTATGCTAGAGGATAAAATAGATGGTGTTGATGCAATATTTGCTCGTGAAAGGTCTATAAATAAGATCCAAAGGGAAATAACAGATTATCTTGTATTGCTTTCAAACGCTGCTCTGACAGAAGAACAACATACAGATGTTAATGCAATGCTATATGTAATTGGGGATATAGAAAGAGTCGGAGACCACGTAGAAAACATAACCGAGCTAGCTCAGTTTAAATATGACAACAGTCTGTATTTTACACCTCAGGCAATAGAAGAGCTAAACGAAATGTTCAATGTTTGTGATGATGTATTCCGATCCTCTGTTGAAGCGTACAGAACGACAGATGAGGGGCTTGCCAGACGTGTCCTTGAGCTTGAGGATGAAGTGGACAGGCTGGAGAAGCAAAATCGTGCGAATCATATTGACAGGCTGAACAAAATGCTTTGTAGTACAGGTTCAGGTATAGTGTTTTTGGATGTTATCAGTAACCTTGAGAGAGTATCTGATCATGCTAGCAATATTGCGATGTATGTATTAGATAAAATTAAATATTAAATAAATATTTTTTGCTTAAAATTTATATTGACTGATTTAAAAATTGCGTATATAATGGATTTATAAAGTTGTTAAATATATAACAATAAC
>JAVEXI010000033.1:0-20634 GCA_034004165.1 Gudongella sp.
CATAACCCTTGATCTGAAAACCGTTTACTACAAATACAGTTATTAATATGCCTTCCCTTCGTGCTGTGTTGAGAAAATGATCCTGCAAGTTAATTCCCTGTTTCATCTCTTTCCTCCTAATAAAAAATATTATTTCTAATATCTTCAATTAAAAAGCTATTTAAATCAGCTTTTTCATCAAATTTATCAACATCTATCCATTTAATTCTATTATCTCTTCTGAACCATGTCAATTGTCTTTTGGCATAGTTTCTGGAACCCTTCTTAATTAACTCTACTGCTTCATCAAGAGTACAGTTTCCATCCAGATAATCACAGACTTCTTTATATCCTATTCCTTGCATAGACGTCATCTGCTTGGTATATCCTGATGCCAGAAGGCCCTTCACCTCTTCAACAAGTCCATCCGCTAGCATAATATCCACTCTTTTATCTATCCTGTCATATAACTTCTGTCTGTCCATATTAAGGCAATAGTATGAAAGCAGATAATCAGTGTTTTCTTCTCTAAATTTATTATCTCTTTCACTCTGTCTCTCGCCTGTAATCTTGAATACCTCAAGAGCCCTTACAATCCTCTTAACATCCTTTGGCCCCATACTTTCAGCATAAACAGGATCGACTTTTTTTAGCATATCCAAAAGGTAGTCTCCACCCTTTTCTTCATACAACCCATACAACTCACTTCTGTAGTCAGGCTGTGGTGGGACAGATCCAAAGTCTAAATTATAGACCAAAGAATTGATATAGAGGCCAGTACCACCCACCACAATGGGTAACTTGCCCCTTTCGTTTAACTCGCTGATTTTTTCCTTGGCCATTCTGCTGTATAAAGCTACCGAATAATCTTCATCAGGAGTTAAAATGTCAGTCATGTGATGTGGAATACCTTCCATTTCTTCAACAGTTGCCTTTGCAGTTCCAATATCCATATATTTATAAATCTGCATGGAATCAGCAGATATAATTTCTCCGTCAAGGGCTTTTGCTACAGCAATAGATGTCGCCGTTTTTCCAACCGCTGTTGGACCAGTTATTATTACCAGTCTTTCTTTCATCTAATCACCTACACAATTCTCAAAAACTTCTTCTCTAGTTCTCTTCTGGTCATCTTAATAATCGTCGGTCTGCCATGTGGACAGGTCAGAGGATTCTCGCAATTGTCCAGTTGTTCGAACAAAGCTCGTACTTCTCTCAAATCGAGTGCATCTCCGCCTTTTACAGCACTGGTACATGCAAGCTTCATAATCTTGTCAAGCCTCATGTCATATGAACTGCTCATGCCTTCACTTAAACCATCGAGAATGTCAAGAAACAATCTCTTACCATCGGGTTCTCCAAATACAACTGGAATACCTCGAATTGCTACGCTGTTGTTGCCAAAGGTATCAACATCAAAGCCCAGTGCATTAAAATGATCCAAAGCGCCCATAGCCATTCTGTAATCTCCAGGTGACAGCTCAACCACCAACGGCTCCAGTAATTGCTGTACAGCGATGGATTCATTGGCATAGTCTTTTTTAAGTCTCTCATACATAATTCTCTCATGTGCTGCGTGCTGGTCAATTAAGCACATGGACTGTCCTAGACTGTCCTCAGCTAAGATATAAGTGTTAAATATTATTCCAGCAGGCCTTAAATGAGTAAAATTAAAGTCATCAATAGTTTCAGCCTGGTATTCCTGCTTAGTAAAATCCTTTACAACTAAGTCAACTCTGTCTGTTTCTTCTGGAATTAAAGATTTTTCAGTCCATTCTATAGTTGTTTCTCTGCTCAAATCCCATAGACTGGGTACAGCTTCCTCTCTCTTAACGGGTTCCCGTTCTCTAACTTCAGGAACTCTCAACAGCTCTTTAAAATAATCCTTAAATCCATTTTCTACTGCAGAATAGATGCTGCTTTCTTGTGAAAACCTTATTTCCTGCTTAGTTGGATGTATGTTTACGTCCATTTGAGCAGGTGTCATCTCTATAAATAAAATAAACACTGGATACCTATTTATAGGTATCATAGTTGAATACTGGGATTCTATAAGTCGCGACAGTCTGTAATCTACAACATATCTGCCGTTTACAAACATATATTGGTGATTTCTATTGCCTCTATATAGATTGTTATTGGAAATATATCCATGAACCTTAAGGTCCTCAGCCATAATCTCAATAGGTATAAGTCCGGTTGCTACTTCTTTACCTAATAACTGAAATATATTATTTAAGACATCGCCTTTTCCAGCAGTTGTAAACACAATCTTATTATCCCTGATGTATTTGAAGCTTACACTTGGATTTCCTATGGCTAATTTAAGCAAAATATCTCCAATACTGCCATCCTCAGAGCTGTTGCTTTTAAGAAACTTAAGTCTCACAGGCACATCCTTAAAGAGATTGCGAACGATCATAGTAGTGCCAACAGGAGTTCCTGCAGATACTATATCTGATACAACACCATTTTCAACTACAGCCTGAAGCCCCGAATTATTAAATCCGGCTCTTGTCATAACCTCTACCCTGGAAACTGCTGCAATACTTGATAAGGCCTCGCCACGAAAACCAAGGGTATTTATATTTTGTAGGTCGTCTACAGTTTCAAGCTTTGAAGTCGTATGCCTGTCAAAAGCTATCAGTAAATCTTCCATACTCATTCCGGAGCCATTATCTGTTACCCTGATAAGTAATTTACCAGCCTCATAAGTTTCCACGACTAATTGAGTAGCACCAGCGTCAAGTGAGTTCTCTACCAGTTCCTTAACTATTGAAGATGGCCTTTCTATTACTTCACCTGCAGCAATTTTTGAAATTGTGAGTTCATCTAAAACCTTAATTTTGGTCAAAGCAATCACTCCCTGAGATTTCTCGCGTCCTTAACTATTCCGTTCAATGTATTTAGAGCATCTATAGGTGTCATATTATCAATGTCTATATTCTTTACTCTGTCAATAAAGTAGTCCTTCTTGTAGTCCATTAAATCCATCTGTTTCTGATTCGGTTCGAGCATTGGTTTATTTAGATTCAGGGTATGAGAACCCTCTATCATTGTAAGTATCTCATTAGCTCTTACTATAATCTCTTTCTTAATGCCTGCTAATTTTGCAACCTGAATACCAAAGCTCTGGCTCGTGCTTCCCCTTACTACTTTTCGTAAAAATACTACATCTTCTCCCCTCTCTTCTGCGAGGATATTGTAGTTCACTATGCCCTTCTCCTTAGATTCCAGTTGAGTAAGTTCGTGGTAGTGTGTTGCAAACAGAGTCTTTGCCCTGATATGCTCAGCAATGTATTCTATAACTGCCCATGCGATACTTAGACCGTCATAAGTGCTTGTACCCCTGCCAACTTCATCCAGTATTACAAGGCTCTTTTTAGTTGCAAATCTTAGGATATTAGAAACCTCATTCATCTCAACCATAAAGGTACTCTCACCCTGTGAAAGGTTGTCAGATGCACCTATTCTTGTAAATATACGGTCAACTATCGAAATATCCGCTTCTTCAGCAGGGACAAATGAGCCAATCTGAGCAAGCAGTACAATAATAGCAATCTGTCTCATATAAGTTGATTTTCCAGCCATATTAGGGCCAGTAATTATATGAAGCATGTTGTCGCGGTTGTCCATTTCAGTATCGTTAGGGACAAACAGGTGATGCTCAATTGTGGCTTCAACAACTGGATGTCTGCCATTCTTGATAGAAATAGTTCCTGAGTTATTTAGGGCAGGTCTGGTAAATCCATTTTCTGAACTAACAGTTGCCAGGCCTCCAATAACATCAAGAATAGCCAATAGTCTGCTTGTCTTTTGCAACCTATTGAGTTGATCTTTTATAAAGCTCCTAAGCTCTTGAAACAGCTCGTACTCTAGCTGAACAGCTCTTTCAGATGCACCAGTAATCTTATCTTCAAGAGTCTTTAACTCTTCAGTATAGTATCTTTCTGAATTAGCCAGAGTCTGCTTTCTAATATAATCGTCTGGAACGTTGTCAAGATTAGTCTTTGTAATGTCGATATAGTATCCCATTACCCGGTTGTAGCCAACCTTTAAGGTTTTAATTCCCGTTCTTTGTTTTTCGTTTTGTTCAAGCTTAGCGAGCCATTCCATGCCCATTCTGCTGCCTTCTCTAAAGGAATCCAGTTGAGCATTATAGCCATCTTTAATAAATCCGCCTTCCTTTATGGATAAGGGTGGATTTTCTATAAGGCTGTTTTCAAGCCTTTCAAATACATCCTCAAGCGGATCTAGTTCATTTTCAAGCCTTATGAAATGGTCTAGCTGAGTGCTTATAAGAAGTTCCTTTAATTCTGGAAGTTTGGAAACTGATTGTCTTAGAGATGCCATATCCCTGGCACTACAATTTCCGGTTGAAATTTTACTACTAAGTCTCTCAATGTCATAAATATTCTTAAGAATACGATTCATGTCATCTAGAGTCATTGGGTTGTCAACGAAAAACTCAACCATATCTAGTCTTATATTTAGCTGAGCTTTATCCAACAGGGGCTGCTCTAGCCATTTCTTAAGGAGTCTTCCTCCCATGGCAGTTTTTGTCCTGTCTAGAATGCTAATGAGTGCACCACGTTTTTCCCTTGACCTCAAGGTTTCATGTATTTCAAGGTTTGTACGAGTATTAATATCCATCAGCATATAATTCTGAGGCTCATAGTATTGCAGATCCATTATGTGATCCAATTGATCAAATTGAGTAGCCTTAAGGTATCTTATAAGCCTGGCAGAAGACAATGCAGAATATATTTTGCTTTTCAATAATTCCCTAGTCATTAAATTTTCTCTGAAAAATCCGTAAATTTCTTTTAAAGATCTATCAACAGACTCCGATGAATCATCAGTTATATTTATAAATGGATTAATTTTTAGTTCAATAGAAGAAAGCAAATGTTTGCTCGCTTCTGCTGATTTATTGATGACAAGTTCTGAAGGCATAATTTTCCCAAGTTCATCAAGCAAAAACATTTTTGTGTTTTCAACATCTCCAATGTATTCGGTGGTAAACATCTCACCAGTTGAGTTGTCGACGTATGCAATGCCTGCTCCATAGTCATCAAAATACACTGAAGCAAGAAAATTATTCGTCTTTTCATCTAAAGCTGAAGAATCAATTATTGTTCCCGGAGTTACAATTCTCGTTACTGCCCTTTTTACAAGTCCTTTAGCAAGTGCTGGGTCTTCAGTCTGTTCACAAACTGCTACCTTATAGCCTCTGTCGACAAGTCTAGAAATATAAGTTTCTGCAACGTGATGAGGCACACCGCACATTGGCGCTTTTTCCTCAAGGCCGCAATCCCTTGCTGTAAGAGCTATCTCCAGCTCACGCGAAGCAATAATGGCGTCGTCAAAAAACATCTCATAAAAGTCGCCCAGCCTAAAAAATAGCAGGGCATCCTTATATTCATTTTTAATATCCATATACTGCTGCATCATGGGCGTTAATTGGCTCATTACAACCTCCACTAAATAAGAGAACCTTCCAAAGTAAAAGTCTTAGCATTTTCAATTTCTACATTTACTATATTTCCTATAAGCCTTTCATGTCCTTTAAAGTGAACCAACTTTGCACTTTCAGTTCTTCCACTCAGCATGAAAGGATCGTTTTTACTTACTTCTTCAACTAACACTTTTTGTACAGTTCCAATAAGTTTCTGATTTAGTTCGAGACCTATAGGATGCATTGCATCCAGAAGCTTTTGGAACCTTTGGTGTTTAATTTCATCGGGAACCTGCTCTGTCATTCTGGCAGCAGAAGTGCCTTCTCTCACTGAATACAAAAATGTGTATGCAGAGTCAAATTTAATCTCCTGGCACAGCTTAACAGTATCCATAAATTCCTCATCAGTCTCGCCAGGGAAACCTACAATTAAATCCGTAGTAAGTGCGATATCAGGAATAATACTTCGAACCATCTCAATTTTCTTGATATAGTCTTCTCTGGTGTAGTTTCTGTTCATAGCTCTCAGCACCCTGTTACTACCTGATTGTACAGGTAAGTGAAGGTGCGGAGAAAGTTTTTTTAGGCTTCCATAAGCTTCTGCTAACTCAGGCGAAAAATCCTTTGGATGAGAAGTCATAAATCTGACTCTCTCTATTCCGTCAACCTTGTCTATGTCTTTCAATAAGTCTGTAAAGCTGTAGGTTCTCTCAAGAGTCTTGCCGTAAGAGTTAACATTCTGGCCAAGCAGAGTGATTTCCTTAGTTCCATTCTTTGCAAGCCCTTCGATCTCAGATAAAATGAGTTCAGGATCCCTGCTCTTCTCTCTTCCTCTGGTATATGGAACAATACAGTAAGTACAGTAGTTGTCACAACCATACATTATATTTACATATGATTTATAGGAATACTTGCTCAAAGCATCTACTGATTCCTCAATTTCTCTGGTATCCTCTACAATATCCACAACGGTTTTTCCGGTTTCGTGAAATCTGTTTAAAAGCTGTGGAAGTTTATGGATGTTATTAGTTCCAAAGACAATGTCTATATGTCTGTGTTTGCTTAAGAAAAACGTCCTGATATCCTCTCTTTGCATCATACATCCACACAGGGCGATAATCGTATCAGGCTTTCTCCTCTTAAGCTCCTTAAGCTCACCAAGTTGTCCAAACACCCTGTCCTCTGCACTCTTTCTCACAGCACATGTATTAAAAATAATTAGATCTGCCTCTTCCTTGTCCTCAGTTGCAGAATAACCCATATTCTCAAGTATCCAGGCTATCTTTTCAGAGTCTCGTTCATTCATTTGGCAGCCAAAAGTGTTGATTAAGAACTTATTCATTAAATACTACTCTCCTCAAATTTACAATGTTGTTTAAAGCTTTTCCTCTAAATAGCCGTTTAATAGGGCTATACAGTTAGAAATGTCCTCTTTAGAAGCCATTTCAATGGTAGAGTGAACATACCTAGTTGGTATTGAAATTACACCTGAAGGCACACCAGCTCTTGTTACGTGAATAGCACCAGAGTCAGTACCTCCAAATTCTAATACCTCAAGCTGATATGGAATGTTTTTCTCTTTTGCAACGTGAATCAGCCTTTCCTTTACAAGTGGATGCGAGATCACTGAATTATCTTTTACCTTGATAGCTGCTCCCTTGTGAAGTCCTACAGCAAAACGCTTAGCTTTAGGAGTATCTCCATGTGCTGTTACGTCCAGCGAAAGCCCTATATCTGGATCAATCCCATAAGCTGCAGTCATAGCACCGCGTGTACCTACTTCTTCCTGTACAGAAAATACGAAATACAGGTCGTTATCGGTCTTAAGGCCTGATTTTATCGACTCTATAGCTACATAGCATCCAACCCTGTCATCTAGATACGGAGTGAACACAACATCTTTATTTTCACTGTATTCAGCGTGGTATACGCATATGTCACCTATAGAAACAAGTTTTTCAGCTTCTTCTTTAGAATGAGCACCTATATCAATATACATATTTTCAAGCTTTAACTTTGATATATCGTCAAGTGGCTCAGCGAAAATTGCCCCTATAGTCTCGTTTTCAAAAATTACTCTCTGACTAAATGAGACCAGCGCACTGATTCCACCTATATTTCCAAATCTTAAGAATCCTTCTTTATCTATATCAGTGATAATAAGGCCAATTTGGTCCATGTGAGCGGATATCATGACCTTTTTCCCAGTGCCTATTTTATGTGCAATAAGATTTCCAAGTGCATCTGTGTAAAGTTCGTCCACGTAATCCTCTATTTCAGCAGCTATTACTTCTCTGATTCTCTCTTCTCTGCTTGAAGGACCGTAAACTGATACTATCTTTTCTAAAAGTTCACTGTTAAAAGTCATTATAAAGCCTCCCTTTCCAAATTTGAAACTAAAGCCTTCAGCAATGACAGCGTACTGTCGTAATCATCCTTAGAAATTACTGAAAGTGGACTGTGAATATACCTGGTTGGAACTGAAATGGCACAAGTCTTACTCCCAGTCTTGGAAATATGAACTTTGCCTGAGTCATTTCCACCCATAGCTGTTTTTCTGTATTGGTACTTTATATTTTTATCCTCAGCAATTTTAGCAATTTTGTCGATTAATTTCCTGTCGTAAATAGTAGTCCTGTCAGCAAGAGAAATAGCTGGACCTTCACCTAAGGTAGTTGGTATATGATGTGAGTCTAAATCTGGCATTTCGTAGCAGATTGTACCTTCTAAGATAATTGCAACATCGGGCTCAACAGAGAAAGCAGCAGGACCTGCACCTACTAGGCCTATTTCTTCCATTACAGTAAACACAGCAAACACTTCAGTAGATGGCTTTGACTTAAGATAGTCAATAAGAACAGAACATCCAACCCTGTTGTCCAATGCTTTTGCCTTTATTTTTCCATCGCCAAATTCTTCGTATTCGGTGTCGAAAATTACAAAATCCCCGATTGATACGTGCTTAGAAGCTTCTTCTTTTGAGTCGCAGCCAATATCAATATATAGCTCGTCTATTCCTAGAACCTTTGTCCATTCATCTCTCCTTTGCAAGTGAATGGGCTTGGATCCAATGACACCTTTAATTTTTTCTTTTCCAACCCTAACTGTCTTTGATACCAGAACTCTTTTATCTATTCCGCCAACGGGAGCAAACTTCAATAATCCATTGCTGTCAATATCCTTTATCATCAGCCCAACTTCATCCATATGGGCTGTAATCATAAGTCTTCCACTGGCAGGCCTATTTCCGCTCTTATAAGCGATAATATTGCCAATCCTGTCAACTCTTATTGAATCAGCGAAGGGTTTTATTTCTTCTATTATTATGTCTCTTACTTCTTTTTCATTTCCAGATACACCGGCTGCTTCAGTAAGTCTCTTTAAAAGCATAGCAGTCCCTCCATTTCATCCTCTTTAATAGAGTTAATAAAGTGAGCGATAAGCCTAGCAGAATGGTGAATATCTCTCAAATCAAGAGTTTCAACAGAAGTGTGCATATATCTTAAGGGAATAGAAACCAACAATGTAGGAATTCCATCCCTAGTAATCTGCATTGCCCTTGCATCGGTACCAGTAGGCCCAGGAGCCACATCTGTTTGATAAGGTATTCCGTACTTATCTGCAGTTTCTGTAAGTCTCTTCCTCAAGCCTGGGTGAATATTTCCCCCGATTGCAAGACCAGGTCCCTTGCCTAGCTCAATAGATTCGTATACACTGAGTTCAGGTGTTCTGCCAAAGCCTACGTCTACAGCTATGCCCAAATCAGGGTCAATAGCATAAGTAGAAGTGTGAGCTCCACTCATAGTTTCCTCTTCAAGCACGGTTGCAACAGCATATACATCAGCATAATGTTTCATATCCTGCAGCTCTTTTAAAACTTCATACAGGGTGACGACACCCGACCTGTTGTCCATTGCTTTGCCGGTAACTCTTTCATTTAAGAGTCTCTCTGTCTTCCTTTTAACGGTAATTGTATCTCCTAAAGAAACTTTTCCTTCGAGCTGTTCCTTAGTAAATCCAGTATCTATAATCATGTCTTCAAGTTTGATTGCCTTGTTTTGCTCTTTTGCATCTTGCAAATGAGGAGGCTTGGATCCAATTACTCCCAATATATCTTCATTGCCATGTATGGTCACTTCCTGACCTATAGAAGTTCTGGGGTCAATACCACCTATACTGGTAAATCTCAAGAATCCGTTGTCTTCAATGTACTTCACCATAAAACCTATCTCATCTACGTGTGCAGCAAGCATAATTTTAACTTTCCCGTTTGAAGTGCCTTTTTTATGAGCAATTATATTACCCAGCCTGTCGATATTGACAGTGTCAGACAGCGAACCTAATGCATCTGTAACAGCTTTACCCATGCTGAATTCAGAGCCTGATACGCCATGTGCGTTGGTGAGCTTTTCAAGCAACTCAAATTTGTCCAATCTCAACCCTCCCTAAGTAATGAAAAATGGGTTAAATAGAATTTAACCCATCCGAATAGTGCAGTCTTAGTTTCAAAGATTACTCTTCTTCTGATTCAACAGTCTCTTCTAAAACTTGCTCTGTTTCCTCCTGCTCTTCTTCAACAGGCTCTTCTACTGTTTCCTCAACAGCTTCTTCAACTTCTTCAGTTTCTTCTTCGACCTCTTCAACAGCCTCAACTTCAGGTGCTTCAGCTTCTACTTCAACAGTTTCTTCTACAGCTTCTTCTACTTCAGCAACTTCTTCTGGCTCTTCAGTATCTTCAACTGCATCTTTAGCACTAAGGCTTATCTTTTTATCTGCTTCATTTATTTCAGTTATTTTGACCATTATCTTTTGTCCAAGGTTTAGAACATCTGATGGTTTTTCTACGTGTTCCTTAGAAATCTGAGAAACATGCAGTAGTCCGTCAACTCCCTTAATAACCCTTACAAAAGCTCCAAAGTCTAGTATGTTGACAACTTCACCTTCAAGAATGTCACCAACTTTGTATTCTCTCATAAATACTTCCCATGGTTCTTCAGTAGTTTGTTTAAGTCCTAGTGAAATCCTGTTTCTCTCTACATCGAAAGCAAGAACTTTAACTTCAACTACATCGCCCTCTTTAAGAATATCTGATGGGTGTTTAACCCTGTACCATGCCATGTCAGAAATGTGAATAAGACCGTCAATACCTCCAAGGTCTACAAAAGCTCCAAAGTCAGTAAGTCTTTGAACGGTTCCTGTCAGGATTTTATCTACTTCTATTGTCTCCCAGAGAGCCTTTCTCTTAGCTTCAACTTCAACTTTTTCAATAGCTTTTCTTGAAAGAATCATTCTTCTCTTTTGTATGTCAAAATCTATAATCTTAGCCTTAAGAGTCTGACCCTTAAACTGATTGAGATCTGAAACGTAGTTCAAAGAAATTTGAGAAGCAGGCATAAAACCGTTTACAGAGTTAACCATAACAGTCAGTCCACCCTTAACAGCGTTGATAACCTTAGCTTCAACAGTCTCTTCATTCTTGAAAGTTTCTTCAAGAACTTCCCAGTCCTTAATAAATCCAACTCTTTTCGCAGAAAGAACAACGTTTCCTTCGCCGTCATCAAGCTTTACTACAAATACGTCAATTTCGTCGCCAACCTTGTAAAGATCCTTTGGCTTAGCGTCAGATTCCTTTGACAGCTCTTCTCTTGGAATTATACCATCACTTTTGTAGTTGATATTTACCATTACTTCATTGTCTGTTACATAAAGCACAGTACCCTTAAGAACTTCTCCGCTATTGATTCTCTTGAAGGAGCTATCGATAGCTTCCATCATCTCATCTTTGTTGTAGTTCTCCATTACCTTAACAGCCTCCTTAATAATCCGATCAGGTGTAGATGCACCTGCGGTTACTCCTATTGTATTAAAATTTTGTAGCTCTTGTAAAGCTAAATCTTCAATTGTTTCTATTTGATACACGTTGTCACAGAATTTCCTGCTTATCTCAGCCAGCTTGGCAGTATTAGAGCTTGTTTTGCCCCCTATAACCACCATGGCATCGACTTTTGCAGCCAGTTCGGCAGCTGCTTCCTGCCTCACTTTTGTTGCATTACAGATAGTGTTGAAAACGACAGTTTCACCCGCTTTCTCTTCAACTATCGCCGTAAGCTGCTCAAACTTCTCCAGCCTGTTAGTAGTCTGTGAAACTACGCAGACTTTCTCCATCTGAGGAAGAGCATTTGCTTCCTCTTCAGAGTTTATAATAAATGCACTGTTTTCACACCAACCGTTTATTCCAATTACCTCAGGGTGGTCTGACGTGCCAATTATCACTATTTGATAACCCTTGTTGTTGTATTCTTCGACCTTTTTATGGACGGATATAACGTATGGACAAGTACAGTCCACAACTTCAAGCCCTAAACCAATAGCTTCTTCAAGCGTTGCTTTTGGAACTCCATGAGCACGAAAAATCAAATTACCCTCTTCCAGGTCGTCAAAATTTTCAATAGTTATAAGTCCCTTTTTCTCAAGTTCTTCCACAGCCTGCGGATTGTGTATCAGCGGACCGTATGAATATACAGCTCCCTCTGTCTTGTCGAGTTCATCTTCAGTCATCTTGACTGCTCGTTCAACTCCAAAACAGAAGCCTGCATTCTTAGCAATAATGATTTCCAAATTTTAGCCTCCTAATGCATATATCTTAGCCAAAATAACCTGGCTTATTTCCTCATATTTTTCATTGTCGTGTTTCCCTGGAAACTGCTCAGCGTAGTTTTCAGGTTTTCCAATGAATATTTCAAGCTTTGAAAACAATTTGTACTGACTTCTGACGTAAACAGGCAATACAGGTGCATTTGCTCTCATAGATAAAAGTGCAACGCCTGATTTAGCGTTAGCAGGATCATATCCACTTACACGAGTACCCTCGGGGAATATTCCAAGAACTCTATCGTCTTTAAGAATTCTAAGAGCTGTCTTTACTGCAGAAACGTCTGCAATCTGTCTGTCTACAGGGAAAACTCCAAGCCAAGTTACAATTGTTTTTAATATCTTGTTTTCAAATAGCTCTTTTTTCCCCATCCAGGAAATCTTACGTGGGAAAAATGCAGCAATTGCCAATGGATCCCAGTTGCTCTGATGATTGCCACAAACAACAAGCTTTCCATCATCTGGTACGTTCTCAGTACCGTGCACCTCAACTTTTAGCGTAAGCCTAAAAATAAACACAAATAATACCTTTGCAAAAGTATAAAACAAACTTAATCTGCTCCCTTCACAATTGAGATGACATAATTAACTGCTTCATCGATGCTCATATCTGTGGTGTCTACGAGAACGGAATCATCAGTCAGAGTAAGTGGCGATTCAACCCTCGTACTGTCTATCTCATCGCGCCTTTTAATCTCCTCGACAACTCCTTCAAGAGTTATGTCAGTGACGCCCTTTTCAAGCAATTCCAAATATCTTCGCCTTCCACGTTCTTCAGCTGTTGCTGTAATAAAGAACTTGTAGTCAGCATCGGGAAGCACTACAGTAGTAATATCCCTGCCATCCATGACGACAGATTTAGACTTGCTCATATTCTGCTGAATGCAGACCATTTTTTCTCTTACGCCCTTAAAGCTAGCAATATACGAAACATTAGTACTAATCCTATTCTCGCGAATTGCTTCATCGACAGGTACATCATCAAGATAGATTCGATTATCTTTGAAATCTATAATGGAATTATCAAGTATCTTAAGAACGACTTTCTCATCCTTTGGGTCTTCTCCAAGTTCAAGAACCTTTAAGGTCAGAGCTCTGTACATTGCTCCTGTGTCGACGTATTCAAAACCTAGCTGTGAAGCAATAATCTTTGCCACAGTGCTCTTACCTGCGCCCGCAGGGCCGTCTATTGCTATCGAAACATGAGCCATCCAGCTGCCCCCTATACAGAAATAACCACCATATGGTGGCTTTTATACCCTATATAATTATATAATATCAGCCAGTAGTAAACAAGCTATTTATGCATTAATTCCAGCCAAATATCCAGTTGAATACGCTATCTGAAGATTGTAGCCGCCAGTCAGTGCATCGACGTCGATAACCTCTCCCGCAAAGAACAGTCCAGGCAGAATTTTTGACTCCATAGTCGATGGATCTATTTCTTTTACACTGACACCACCTGATGTAACAATTGCTTCTGAAATTGGTCTGAATCCTTTGAAGTCCATAGGAAATCCCTTAATTGCATTAATTAGAGACAATCTCTCTTCTCTTGTAATCTGATTTACAGTTTTCTCAGGGAAAATTCCAGAAATGCTAATTACCACAGGAATAAGTTTCTGTGGTAGAAGGTCTCCAAGAGCATTTTTAAGCTGCTTATTAGCGTATAATTGAAAATCTCTTAATATTCTTCTATCTAAAGTCTCAATATCCAGAGCTGGTTTAAGGTCTAATTCTAACCTAATTTTCCCCTTAACCCTGTTAATATTATTGCTGGTCGTTAAGACAATTGGCCCCGATATCCCAAAGTGTGTAAAAAGCATCTCACCAAATTCATCGTAAATGAGTTTACTGCCATCGTAAGTCTTCAAAGAAACATTCTTAAGAGAAAGTCCCATAAGATCTTTCAACCATGTATTATTTAGTTCAATTGGAACCAGAGAAGGCTTTAATTCTGTAATAGAATGACCAAACGACTTAGCAAACTTATAGCCATCCCCTTCAGATCCTGTTACAGGATAACTTGCGCCACCTGTTGCAATAATAAGCTTATCAAAAATTAGTTGTTCTCCTGTAACAAAAACAACTTTAAAAGAATTGTCCTCATAAAAAATATGACTCACTTTAGAGTCGAATCTAATATTTACTTTGTTGTCCTTCAAATATCTTTCAAAGGCCTTTATAACGTCGCTTGACTTGTCGCTTTCAGGAAATACTCTATTGCCCCTCTCAACCTTTGTCTTAATACCATAAGTTTCTAAGAGTTCAATTATCTGTTCATTTGTAAATGTATAAAGACTGCTATATAAAAATTCTTTATTGCTGATTATATTATCAAAGAAGTCTTCAATAGATGATGCATTTGTAATATTGCACCTACCTTTGCCAGTTATAAACAGCTTTTTGCCCAACTGTTTATTTCTTTCAATCAAAGTAACTTCTTTGCCATTAGCTGCAGCTGTCCCAGCAGCAATAATTCCAGCTGGACCACCGCCGATTATTCCAATTTTTACAGACATGATAACTCCCCTTCCTATTAGGATATTATACCAAAAAATAGAAGAGGATGTTTATCATTTATGATAATATTTGTTATGACTATTGACACTAAAATTAAAGCCCATACATATTAAATGTACAGGCCTTTAAAAATTTACTATTGATTATCTTCTTCGTAAATACTATATTTCTTCCACACCTTCTCAAGTTCTACAAAGTAAGGCGTAATATCTTCTCCCTTAGTTCCCGATAGTGCAATAATAAAAGCATTTATAAGGCTCATCGGTGCAACTAGAGAGTCGACAAACGAAAGCATATCACTTCTCGCAATCAAGGTCATGTGCGCTTTTGTCGCGGCTGGAGATATCAAACTGTCAGTAAAACTAATGATTTGACATCCGTTTCCCATGACATACTCCATTGCCTCTAATGTACGCCTTGAATATCTGGGATATGTAATGCATATTACAACGTCTCCCTCTCCTGCTCGGGTGAGCTGTTCGAATACATCGTTAGCTCCCGGTTCTACAAGCTTTACATTGTCAAATAAAAAGCTAAGGTAGAAGTTGAGATATCCAGATAAGAAGGATGAACTCCTCAATCCAAGTATGTACACGTTTTTACTTTTTGAAACCTGTTCAACAGCCTTATAAAAAACTGGCAGATCGATTTCAGTAAGAGTCTTCTTCAAATTCTCAATATCTTTTTCAATTACTCTAGAAATTGAGTTTTCATTCTTTGTAAATTCATCGGACAGGCTGATCCTCTGAACAGTCGTTAGCTTGTTCCTAATGACCTCCTGAAGCTCCCTTTGAAGCTCCCTGTATCCATCGTAACCTATGGCAATGGCAAATCTTACCACAGTTGACTCGCTGACACCAAGAATTTCACCAAGAGCTGCGGCAGTCATAAATGCAGCTTTGTCGTAGTGATTGATCATGTATTCTGCTATAATCTTTTGACCTTTGCTTAGGCGTGGATACTTGTCCTGTATAATTTTGATAACATCATGACTATTAGACATTCTACACGGCCTTTCTAAGAAATTAGGTTAAAACCCTCTACAAGAGCTTTTTTGTTTAGCTCTTCTGTTCCCTTAGGTACTCGTGAAAGCACTGCTTTTTCCAATGATTCTTCACTGACTATTCCAGTAATTTTGTAGATTGCACCCAAAGCAATGATATTTGCAACCATTGGCTTTCCAAGTTTATGTTCTGCAGTATCTAAAATGGGAACACTATAAACTTTAATGTCGTCTCTTTCTGGTGTTTCTACAGAGCTATCAATGACAAGTATGCCCCCCGATCTTAAGTCGGTCAAATACTTATCACATGAAAGCTGTGTCATAGCCAAAAGGAAGTCACATTTGTCGACCTTAGGAAATTTAATCTCGTTCTCACTAATAATTACTTCTGCTTTACTCGCTCCGCCTCTTGCCTCCGGACCGTAGGATTGTGACTGAAGTGCGTTCTTACCATCTAGTATTGCTGCTTCCGCCAAAATGATACCGCCAGTTATAAGCCCTTGTCCCCCTGATCCTGACAACCTCATTTCCCAACGCTTCATATTAATCCACCTTCCTTACTCTTTCGATAAGTTTATCGTACTGTTCAGCGTACTCAGGCCTTTCTGAATGATGAAGCTTTCCTACCATAAATTTGCCTTCTTTTTTCTCATCTGGAAGTTTGTCCCATGCAGCCTTAATAATAGCGTGTTCCTTAAGGTACTCTACCATATCAACTGCATTACCTTTCTTGTTCTTTCTTCCATAATATGTTGGGCATGTGGACATAGCCTCTACAAATGAGAAGCCTTTGTTCATAATTGCCTCTTGTATGTTCTTTTCAAGCATATTCGCTGCATAAATAGTTCCTCTTGCAACGTAAGATGCACCCGCTGCCTGAGCAAGATTACACAGGTCAAAGTTCGGATCAATGCTTCCATAAGGAGCAGTAGTTCCCTTGTCTCCAGTTGGAGTAGTTGGCGAGAACTGACCACCAGTCATACCGTAAGTATTGTTGTTAAATACAATAGTAGTAAGGTCAATATTTCTTCTGCACGCATGGATAAGGTGATTACCACCAATAGCAGAAGAGTCGCCGTCTCCGGTAATAACGATAACGTGCAGGTTTGGATTGGCAAGCTTAATTCCTGTTGCAAATGCAATTGCCCTGCCATGAGTTGTATGCAATGTATTAAAATCTAGGTAACCAGGAGCTCTGGATGAACAACCAATGCCTGACACGATACAGACGTCATTCTTATCCAGACCAAGAGCATCTATAGCTTTGACAATAGCCCTAGTAATGATACCATTACCACAGCCTGGACACCAAATATGAGCCAGATTTTGAGTTCTGAAATAATTAGTAACTAATTCACTAGGCATTTTGGTCCTCCTTTACAAAATCTACAATTTCTTCAGGAGCTATTATGTCTCCATTGAATTTACCAAACTTTTCAACTCTACAATTCTTACCTGCTATTCTGTCTATTTCTAAGAAGTATTGGCCTGCATTTAATTCTATTACATACATAGCATCAAGTTGTTCGCTCAATTCAGCTATTCTTTTGTCTGCTGATGGCCATATGGTAATTGGTCTGAAAAGACCTGCCTTAATTCCGTTTTCTCTCAGTTCGTCAACAGCAGCCATTGCTGATCTAGCAATAGAGCCAAAAGATACAATACCAATTTCTGCATCTTCCATTTTGTATTCTTCATAAGTAACTATGTCGTCTTTATTGTCTTCAATTTTATTGATAAGTCGTCTTAATAGCATATCAGCTACTTGCTCATTTCCACTTGGAAAACCAGTTTCTCCGTGTACTAAGCCAGTAACGTGGAATCTGTAACCAGTTCCAAAAGCTGCCATCTCAGGTACAATATCTCCCTCGTTGACTTTAAATGCCTTGTATTCTTCAGGTGAAACACTTGGTTTCTTTCTGTCGATGATTTCAACGTCGTCATCTTCTGGAATTTCAATTTTCTCTCTCATGTGTCCAATAATTTCATCAAGTAGTAAGATAACTGGAGTTCTGTACTTCTCAGCTAAGTTGAAAGCTCTTATAGTAGTATAATAAATTTCCTTTACTGATGATGGATATAACGCGATGATTGAGTGATCGCCGTGAGTTCCCCATCTTGCCTGCATGATATCTCCCTGTGCAGGTGATGTTGGAAGGCCAGTACTTGGACCACTTCTCTGAACGTCAACGACCACTAATGGAGTTTCAGTTATAATGCCGTACCCTATGTTTTCCTGCTTGAGGCTGAACCCTGGTCCTGATGTAGCAGTCATTGACTTAAAGCCTGCTAGTGAACCACCAAGAGCCGCTGCAATACCAGCTATTTCGTCTTCCATTTGTATAAACTTACCGCCAATCTTTGGCAGCTCTTCTGCTGAAAGTTCTGCAATTTCGGTTGAAGGAGTTATAGGATATCCTGCGTAAAATTTCATTCCAGCCTTCAAAGCGCCAGCGACGCATGCTTCATTACCCTGCATCAATTTTATCGCCATAATTAATTCCCCCTTAAGTAGATTGCATAGTCCGGACATCTTAATTCACATTGCCCACACTGTATACAGGCTTCGATATTTACTATCTCAACCTTCCCATTTTCTATTGCAAGCACGCTTTTAGGACAAAAAGCTACGCAAATTCCACAGCCCTTACACCATTCTTTCTCGACGGTCACAATCTTTTTCTTCTTTTCAGACATGGTTTCGCCTCCCATAGAATACTCATTTCCTTCTACCTTAATAATAGCAAATGGAAAACCGTTTTGCAAGTTTTGTTTCATATTTGTGTTAATAAATATAATTCTGCAAGGAAGCTTGCAAACGATTGAATTTATCAACATTTGAAGGGATTCCTTGACAAGATGTTGTCAATAATTCTTTTTCGTCATAAAAAAATCGCACCCCTGAGGATGCGATTTTCTGTAAATTATTTTGTTTCAATTAATATCTTTTACTTTATTAGTCTTCTTTTTTCCTTAATACTAAACCTAATCCAATGATTAATGCTCCTAATCCACTTGCGATTGCTGGATTAACTGCGCCAGTCTTTGGAAGTGTTGCCTGTGGTACTGGTTCTTCCGGTACTTCAACTACTTCATCAATTACTGGTGGAAGAACTGGAGCTTCCGGAATTGGTTCTTCATCTACATCTTGAATTTCCGGAACATCTGGTGTCTCTGGTACAGCTGGTCTCTCAGGTCTAGGTCTACGTGGTCTTCTTGGTCTTTCTGGAGTTTCGTCGTCCTTTACTGGAGGAGGTGGATTATCTTCGTCGTCGCCTCCAGGGATTTTCTCATTTCCAACAGGCTGATAACCGTCATCACCTTCATAGACGCAGACTTCGAAAACTGTATCTATGGCTTCATAGTCCTGCGGTGCAGTAAGCTCTCTTACCTCGTAGCAACCGTAAGGAACGTTTGTAAATACAAGGTCTCCATTCTTATCAGTTGTTCCAATTGCTGTATAAAGTGCAGGTAGTGCAAATGCAGCAAAAGCAACTGGCCCTTCTGGTTGATCTCCACTTTTTATTATTTGCCTAATCTCAAATACTGCACCAGCCAGTCCTTTTTCAGTTTTGTTGTCATATTTGTATATTTCTATCTTGCCTGTTCCTGGTTCTGGTACTTCCGGATCATTTTCGACATAAATTTCTACAGATGTTATCTCTACGTCAAGTGTAACATTAGAAATATTATTATCCTTTATATAACCACTTGGTGCCTCAAGCTCAGTAATTATATATTCACCATAAGGCAGGTCATTAAATTCTACAACTCCATTTGATTCAGTGATTCCTGTTATTCCCTCTGTGGAGCCTATCATTTTAACTTCGAACTCAGCTCCAGCCAAGGGGCTTTTAGTTTCTGAGTCAATCTTTGTAATAGTAATACTTCCTGTAGGATCTGGCGTTTTGTCAATTTCTGGATTATAGAAATAAAGTTCATGATTTAGTTTATTACTTTCTATAATAACAGTTTTTTCAGTAATTTTCCCAAATTGATAACCATCAGGAGGAGTTATCTCTTTTACGGTATATGTTCCTAATTCAAGACCACATATTGCCCACATACCATCATCATCTGTAATAGCTTCTTCAATATGCAGAGTTCCATCTTTATAGATTTCAAAAACTGCTCCTTCAAGTGAAATTTCACCAGTATCATCTTTTTTAAATATTTCTATGCATCCAGTCGGATCAGTTATTTGCTCAGGCCGAGCACCACCTGTTGGAATCTTGAAATCTTCTACAAAACCTTGTGCTGCCAAGGTTGTATCACCGTTCATTGGTTTTGGATTTCCATCATGACATTCAGTCTTAAGTATTAGGGTATACTTCAGTGTTAAAGTATCACCTTCACCTAATGTAATGTCTGTCACTCTTATCGTATCACCTGTCACAGCCTGCAGAGTTGCTTCAGCCCCGGCAGATTTTGTAAGAACAGGATTGCCCTCCAGTTCAAAACATTCACCAATTGGGTCTGTAATTGTTCCATTGACAATTGTCTTAGTGACAGTACCACCTATCAGAGCCAACATAGCATTAACCAAGCTCACATTATAAGCATCAAGATAGTAATTTGTGACATTTGTGGTATTAGAGGATATATCCTTCAATAATTGTCTTGCAGTAGCTTCCGGTGCTCCAGTAGTAGTACCAAAAGCTATTCCAATGGAATAAATCGTAATTCCACTGTTCTTAATTGTAGTAGCTGCTGATTTTGTTCTAGTTCCGTGTTGTGTTGTATACTCACTCCCATTACCTGAAACAGAGCTACCGTTAAAACTATAGGTAGGTGCACCATCTGAAAGTAAAATAATTACTTTACTACTATCAGAATTGTCAAACATAGTAGCTGCTTCTATTAAAGCATTCTGAGTAAAGGTTCCACCCTGACCGTTGCTTGAGTCACTTCTGCTTGGTCTTCCATTAAGAATATCGGTTACATTAGTAGTCAAAGGTACTCTAGCCTTTGGATATGATGCTACTTTATTATTAATTCCCCAGAATGATAGTAACCCTAT
>JAVEXI010000094.1:0-4262 GCA_034004165.1 Gudongella sp.
CCTATTGTGGGCACATCCTCGTTCACAAGAATAGCGTCTTCGACGCGTTAAAACCCTAAATCCTTAGCTGTATCTCTTAACAACAACTTTTTGCTCATAATTATTGATATATTAATTTAGAGATACCCCAAAATTTTGATCAAGAAACCATGAAGTCCTTGCAGCAGCTAAGGTCAAACAGACTTAACTGCTGCGATTTTGCCTTCTTTTTTCTGAAATCAAAGAACATATTAATACCTGAATTGGTTTTCTTTAATAATTGATAGATGCCATCTCCAGTACTGTAGTATGGGAATGGTGGTATGGTATGAATTCGTTTTGAAATCTCTTGTAAAATAAATATCATCTTATGGTTATACGTTGATTTTGAGGCAAGAGAAATATAGCTCATTGCCAGACTTAAAATAAAGTTGATATTTTTCAGTCTTTGATAAGATTGGACACGGACATCCTCTAATTTATACTGACTTTTCTTGAACCTAATAAATTCTTCAACATTCCATCTGGCAATATAATTGAGAATGGGTTTTAAGCAGTCCTTACCATTATTAATTTCTAGATTAGTAAGAAGCAGCAGGCCCTTTCTTCCATATCCTCTAACAAATACAAGGTTAAAGATTTTATTAGGTATATCAGGAATTTGAATGGGCAAATTCCCAAATTGAATTTTTCTTTGTTTGCCATTCTTCTTTGTAATAATAGTTGAATACTTACCTTTGTACTTTTTCACAAGGTCAACAATGTTGAATTGTCTGCCCTTGAAAATGACACTTCTGTTCTTTTTAAGACGTATAACAAATTTCTGCCCATTATCTTCGAAATGATTAAAAAAAAGAGTATTATCCATCCCGCGATCCATAGTGTAGATGCCCTTGGTACCATACAAAGATCTAATTTTATCTAAACATTTTATGATTTCTTCATTTTCACTTTTAAAACCGGGAGCGGTTGGAGAAAATAGGTCAGAATAGATTGGAACAGGGAGTTTATCTTTGTAATTGTATATCAAAGCTTCCACAAGAAAATAACCATCTACATTGATTTCTTTTGTACTACCATCTCGAACTTTACCCATATTCTCAAAGACCACGCCATATTTTTTAACAATATCGCTAGTATCAATAATGATAGGCGTATCAGCGTGGATATAGGGTCTGGTCTCAATAGAAAGAGATTCTAGTATTTCGTCTGTATATTTAAATTTTTCAAGATTACGTGAAAGTCTCTCAATGGTTTTTTTGAGTTTGATATCTTCGTTCAAAGAACGCGATATTTCTGCCAGTATTACAGTTTTAGAAGCAAGGATACCAAAAATCATACAGGCAAGAAACTTTTTAAATGGCACTGGTATCTTCTTAGAGATTCTGCATGAGAAATTATAAATACTCCTTTTCAGATCATAGGCTGTTTTGCTATAATTAAACATATAATAACCCCCGTCTTTCAAAATGGATTGTTAATATCAATATAATAACACAAAAACTAAAGTTTTTAATATGACTTGTAGAAATTGTTGATAAAACATATAAAATTCCGGATAAGTAACGTATTACTAAATAAATGCTGTGGATAATTTGAAAAGAGAGGAAGATAGCGTGAAAAATACAATTAGCTGTGAACTATTGACTAAAACGTAAAAAAAGGCAATACTAAACAAACCTACCATATGGATAATAATGGAAGATTCAATGCAAACTGTATTGGTTAGCGAAAGGTATACTTAGCTAAGGCTTTTAAATATTTGAAAAGATTAAGCTTTAGTCTAAGCCACGGAAATGTCAGTAGGTTTTATTAGACCTTGAGCAATTAGGAGTTTTATAGCCTGTTTAATAGCTTTCTCCTTCTGCTTTTCCACCATTTCTTGTGGCATATCAATTTTATATAGGTCGCTTGGATTCCACTCTTCCCCAGAAACAAACATATTGTATATGGCGGTGAGTATCATCCTTGCAATAGCGATAATGGCTCTTTTTTTGCCTCTTCGTTTATAAAGGCGTTCATATTTGATTTTGTAGTAAGGAGACTTGTCCGACTTCACGGCTGCATGGGCAACTTGTACCAATGCAGGTTTGAGGTATACACCGGCACGTGTTATACGGACTGATTTCTTCTTACCAGCAGATTCATTGTTGCCAGGCGTTAGGCCCGCCCAGCAGCACAAACGCTTAGAATTGGCAAATTGAGACATATCCGTACCAATCTCGGAGATGATGGTGATGGCAGATGCTCTTTCAACTCCGGGAATGGTACAAAGGAGTGTAATAGCACTTTCATAAGGAGCTACCATCTTATCAAGCTTTTCATCCAGATCAGCAATGGATTTGGTAACGTATTCAAGATGGGAACGAACCATTATCATACGCTCTTTTTGTTCCTGAGTTATTTGGTATCCTTCGATAGATTTGACAACATCATCTGCTTTTTTCTTTAGTGAACCGTGGAGAAGAGAAGTACAGTGTTCCGGATCGAAGGTATTAGATGAAATCAAGTAGTCCGTGATGGAAGAGGCAGATTTACCAAACATGTCGGAAACGACAGCATCAAGGGCTACATTACAAACAGTGAAAGCATTTTGAAAACGATTCTTTTCACTGCTTTTACAGGAAACAAGTTTGTAACGGTAACGGGTGTATTCACGAAGAATACGAATTGGTTTGGCAGGGATATAACTTCCCGGGACTAAACCAAGGCGGAAAAGGTCTCCAATCCATTTGGAATCTTTTTTATCATCCTTATTTCCTTTTACAGCCTTCACCCATTTGGGGTTGGCGACAGTGATGCGGATGGTATCTTCCAAAAGGTTGTAGATAGGAACCCAATATTTACCGGTTGATTCCATACACATATCATAGCAGTTGTTATCAATGAGCCACTGCTTGAATTTGAGAATGGAATTATTAAAGGTGGAGAATCTTTTTTTCTCATAGTGGGGAGTAATTCCTTGAGAAGTAATGAGTGTGGCGACGAGAAAAGTCTTATGAACATCGACGCCACAACAAATAGGGTAAACAACTTTCATAGCACAGTCTCCTTTCATAGTTGAGGAGAAGACATTGACTGGATCATCACACATTTAACGAGTCGCTAAAACAATGATTAGCGTGCGGTCTTATAGAGCCACTTATTTGTGCTTGAAAGATGGTCCTTACACTGGTTAAAATACTGATTTAAGCTGAGAAGAGCAGTCTACGACTCACCTCACCGTGCTTTGTAGTGTATCTTCTCCTTAAAATAATTTTAACAAAGTGGTGAAAGCCGCGCACTACTATTTCATTACTATTTGTGCCGCCAGCGGTAGCGGCGGAATGGAGGTTAAAATGAATATACATACGAAAGCGAATTGCAGATACTGCGGGAAAGAATATGCGAAACCATCCATGATAAGACATTTAGCTTCTTGCAAAGGAAGACAAAGTACTTGGATAAATACTAATAGTAACAAAACAGAAGGATACTTCAGCATATCTGTAGAAGGGCTGTATAATAAAGCATATTGGCTTTGTATAGAGGTCAGTGAAAATGCAAAGCTTAAAGATGTTGACGGTTTTTTACGAGATATTTGGCTTGAATGCTGCGGCCATTTAAGCTCATTTAAAATTGACAATGTACTTTATGATGTTAATCCAGATGACGAATACGATTTTGAAATGTCAGAAAGCATGGATATTAAACTTAAGAATGTGTTATATAGCGGATTAGAATTTAGATATGAATATGATTTTGGCTCAACAACCACATTAAAGCTAAAAGTTATTGGTTACAGGAAAGGTGCAAAAAAACAGAATAAGATAGAGCTAATGGCTAGAAATAAGCCTATTGAAACAATTTGCGAACTATGTGGAAAGAATTTGGCACAATACATATGTTGTGAATGTATGTGGGAAGAAACAGCTAATTTATGTCAAATATGTGCTAGTGAGCATAAATGCGGAGAAGAAATGTTACTTCCTATAGTTAATTCCCCACGTTGTGGCGTTTGTGGATATGTAGGAAGTGAAAAATATGGTGATGATTAAATAACAATAATATAGCAATACTATTGGAATAGTTTGATGCTATGCTTGCCGCACCAACACATACAATAATATGAAAATACAGTTCTTTCACGGTTAGTTGAAAAAATGGGGTATGTACATTAGAATATATAGTTTGACAAACTGCATATTAAATGATAATATTGATAAAAATAAATATTTTTCGGGAGCTTGTAAAGGCTGAGAGGAAACAATTGTTTCGACCGTACCTGATTTGGGTAATGCCAA
>JAVEXI010000095.1:0-4111 GCA_034004165.1 Gudongella sp.
CATGGCTACTACAGAGCATATTATGGCTATTAAAAAGGCATAAATCCATGCAGATGGTGCAAAATTGAAGTTGAAGCCACCTGTAAGGTTGCTAAAATCAGAGTTCCCAATGCAGAGAACAGTGCTATATACGAGCTTGCAAGCACTGGAGATATCCGTTTAATCAAACGATTGCTTGACACTATGTAGACTGAATAAACGAGAGAAGCTAAGAGGGCGAAACCAACTCCGATGAAATTGACTGCACCCATGGATAATCCCATTATCATAACCAGTCCAATAGTGGAAATGGCAATCGCCTGTATTAGCCTGGCTGTGGGCTTTTCCTTGTCTATGAAATATGTAATTATACTTACAAGTATCGGATAAGTATAGAGGAACATGCTGGCAATGGCTGGGGTAACATAGTGCAGTGCAGAGAAAAAGAATCTGCTCTGAAGAGTGTACCCAAACACGCCTAAAAGAAAAAACTTAAAAAGGTCATCTTTATTCAGCTTTATGTTCTGGCCAGTAAATTTTAGGTAGCCAAAAAAAATGGCTGATGCCGTCAGAAATCTAATAATAAGAAGAGTACTCGTATCTATTCCGCCTTCATATGCAAAGACTATAAAAATTGGAAGAAAGCTAAATGCCAAAGCTGAGATGAGTACAAGGATTATCCCTTTTGTATAATTTTTCATATTACAGTCCTCCAGTCGTTATATGTTAATTATACATTTGAATTTACAATTGCACAATACCAGCTAAAACCAAGCGCGATAAATACACTTGCAATTATCAATATGAAGTGTTATTATAAAAATAGATACACTAACAGCATACAACTCAAGCGTAACGATACAATTAAGGAGTGTTGACCATGAAAGATTCAAGAAGACTTGTGATTTATGCCTTATTAATGGCTCTTACGACTGTAATGACTATGGTAGTTCAGATTCCAACTCCTACTGCATACGGTTACCTAAACCTTGGAGATATGGTTGTATTTATGGCAGCATTTATGTATGGGAAAAAAGCAGGATTTGTAGTAGGTGGTATTGGTTCAGCAATTGCAGATATATTGTTGGGATGGGGTGCATATGCACCTATAACGTTAGTTGTAAAAGGCTTGGAAGGATTTATAGCTGGTTTACTATTGGAGACTTCATGGGGTAAGAAGATGAAGTTTATACCACCGCTAGTTGGAGCTTTGGTTATGGCTTCGGGATATTATTTTGCAGAAATATTTATGTATGGAGCTAAAGCTGCAATCGTAAACTTTCCAGCGAATGCAATGCAGGGGCTGTTTGGTGCATTTTCAGCCATAATACTATGGAATGTATTGAAAAACAAAATCAGAATAAATTAAAGAGAGCCGGGCAAGTGCCCGGCTTAAAAAATTATTGCAAATAATATGAACAAGATTGGAAAGAACGCAAAGAACATTCCAACTCTATAGTACTTTTTAGTAAACATAAGTACAAACCCGATTAACCAGAACAGGACAGCACTGGCATCGTCGATAAGTGTTACGTCAATTCTTCTGCTTTGGATAATAGGCCAGGCAATCATAAAAGCCAGAAATCCAGTTGACACAGTGTACATCCCTCTGTAAAGTGATCTCTTAATCATATACTTCTCCTTTGTAATTCACATCTGACCATCTGTCTGCAGAAATTCCAAATTCATTATATAATAAACGATTTACATTATCAACCTGGTAAAGTCCGAAACATCTGTGTTGTAGTAGACGACTGTACCTGGAGTACTTATGCGCCTGTTGATAATAATTGATTTATCGTGGTCACTAACGTATAATTATTTTGAAAGATACCGATTCAATCTGCAAATTACATAATATAACCTGGAGACTAAAATGGAAGCTAACGAGATTAAAGACATAAGAAAGAAAATTCTTGGGATGATAATTCCAATTACCAGCGAGAACCTGCTTCAAATGATAGCAGGAACTGTGACCATGGCATTTATGGGAAGGCTTGATGCTGCTGCGGTTGGAGCAGTAGGCATAGGAAATATAATATTCAGGATGGCGTGGTCAATATTTCGAGGAGTTGGAATTGGAGCTTCAGCAGCAATTTCAAGATACTACGGCTCAGAAGATTATACTGGCATACTTAAGCTAATGGCTGAGGGCCTGATGTCAGTAGTTGCATTTGCTCTTGTTGTGCAGCAAATCGTCTATAGATTTGCCGTATATTTAATTGGATTTTTAAGTAGTGGGGAAGGCCTTGTGGCAGATGCTCTGATGTTTACGAAGATAGTGTCTTTGAGCATTCCTTTTATGGCAATAGTGGTTTTTTCTGCTGGTATATTTCAGGGTATGACAAATTCGAAAACACCGATGTATGCTGTTGGAATTATGAACGCAGTAAATATAATATTGAGTTATTTATTAATATTTGGCAACATGGGTTTTCCAGCACTGGGGATAAAAGGTGCAGCTTACGCGTTTGGACTGGCTCAGCTAGGAGCTGCACTGTTCAGCATCGTAACTCTTGGGATTACAGCTAAAAAACTAAAACTTTTAAGCAACAGACAGCTTCTGGTAAATGGAACATCAATTAAGGAACTCATTAGGTATGGATTTCCATCTGCTATGGAAATGCTCATGTGGCAGTTGTCGTCTGTTATACTGACAAAGGCAGTGCTCACATACGGGGAGACAGCGTATGCATCTTATCAGTTAGGGTTGCAGGCTGAGGCGATTTCGTACATGCCAGCTGCAGGCTTTTCAATAGCTGCAACTGCATTCATAGGGCAGCAGTTAGGCGCGAACGACTTTAAACAATCTCGAACTTATATGAATGAATTATGGAAAATGGTCGTGGGAATAACTCTGTTAATGGCATCAGCACTTGTATTTATCCCAGGGCTTGTGATGAGGGTACTTACCGATGACGTCTCGATGATTGAGATTGGCAAAATGTACTTAATAGTTATGGGAGTATCACAACTTCCACAGAACCTGGCAGGGCTTTATAACGGAGCTTTAAGAGGAGCAGGGCATCCAAATGTGCCAATGATGACTACTATGGTTGGAGTGTGGTTTATAAGGATTCCACTGGTTATTTTTCTGGCATATTTCTTAGAGGCAAAACTCTACTGGATTTGGATTGCTATGGCGTTGGACTTATTTAGCAGATATATTCTCTCTAGAATTTCATTTAAGAAAAATGTTGAGGGGAAATATGCTGTGACTTAATTTAATAAAATAATTTTTGAGAGGATTGAGAAATGCAAAAACTTGAATTGTTTGGATTTAATAACCTGACTAAAACGCTTAGCTTCAACATTTACGATGTATGTTATGCGGTGACGCCAGAAGATAAGAAAAAGTACATCGAATATATCGATGAACAGTACAATTCTACCAGGCTTACAGAAATTCTTGTAGAGATTACCAGGATAATTGGTGCAAATCTTTTGAACATTGCAAAACAGGATTATGAACCTCAGGGGGCAAGTGTCAACTTACTTATAACTGAGGAAAAACTGCAAAATACAAGCGTAGATCCATCGTGCAACCTTGGAGATATAATTGCAACTCCAAGAAATGTCATTGGGCATCTTGATAAAAGCCATATAAGTGTCCATACTTATCCTGAGTACCACCCTGACAAAGGGATAATGACTTTCAGAGTCGATCTGGATGTATCAACTTGTGGAGAGATTTCTCCTCTTAAGGCTTTAGACTATCTCTTTGATAGTTTTGACTCTGATATAGTAATCTGCGATTATAGAATTCGTGGCTTTACTAGAGATATTGATGGAAGGAAGCATTTTAAAGATCACAAAATCAATTCAATTCAGGATTATATTTCAAAAGAAAAACTCGACAGATATAATAGCATAGATGTTAACGTGTATCATGAGAATATATTTCATACTAAGATGATGTTGAAAGAACTTGTACTGGATAATTATCTTTTAGAAATTAAAGAAGAAAATCTGACAGAAGACCAAAAGAAGCGTATTCTTGCCAAACTCAATGAAGAGATGCACGAGATATATTACGGAAGAAACTATGGTGTGGATTATTAAGGAGTGATTTAATGGAGCTTTGGTTCGGCGAAAAGAACACTGAAACCTGTGAGTTTAAGATAAAAATAAA
>JAVEXI010000096.1:0-4081 GCA_034004165.1 Gudongella sp.
AAATCCTCCTTTGTTTACATAGTGCTCCAATTAATCCTTTTCAATGTTATAATATTAATTATACAGGAATTTTAACTTACTTAGAAGGGTATAATGAAAAGAACAGGGAGTTGGAGGTGTTTAGAAGTTGGCTAACAATATGGTTAAGCTTTGGACAAGACAAGATGAGAAAAGTCTGGAGCAGCTTGAAAGAGATGGAGTTATAAGAAATAAAAGGGAGTATATCGAAGAACAGTATGGCATAATAGCTGATTACTTCATGAATCTATATACCTGGTTTACTAATACCGCATCAAAACAGGTGCCTTTGCCAGAAGGAGTTGAATTTCCTATCTGGTGTTCAATCAGCTACGAAAACATGCTTAGACCTATACCTGGAACAGTGTGTTTTGAGCTGGAAATACCGAGAGAACTGGTAATTTACTTTGATGGATCAAAGTGGGATTATGTACTCAATCACATATATATTCCACTAGATGAAAAGGATCAGCAAGAATATATAGATGATTTGAAAAATAGAGGATTTAAAGACGAATTCAACTTTATTGATGGGTCACGTGCTCATCTATTTCCAAACGAAAAAAGGCGCGTCATGGAAAGTTGGGAAAGAATATTTAAAATAGATGAATGGAGCGAATTTACAGTGCAGGGCAACATATGGGAAATCAGACCTGAACACATAAAGAGGATAATGAGATTTGGTGAATAACTGTGTGGGGTGATTGAATGAGAAATCCAAAGTTTCTGCTTAGTATTTTGGTTTTTGCAGTATCTTTACTGCTTATGCTTCCTGAAATGATTAAGGGAGGTAATACTATAGACATTCATGATGACGCTGTTGCTTCAGGGGGCGTTGAAAATGTCGAACAGATGCTTTTATTTACAACAGGAAATCTCAACATAAGAACAGGTCCCGGAACAGAACACAGCATAATAATGGTTATACCCAAGGGTGAGACAGTAGAGTACATCAGCGAGGAAGGCGAATGGATAAATGTAAAATTCAAAGGATACACAGGTTATAGCCATAGAAGTTATCTCACAGACGAACAAATTGAAGATACGACTAATTCAATCATTGATGACGAGGCGCAGGAAGAAATGAAATTTATTAAGGAGATACTTCTGGTCAATCGAAACTACTATCTTCCGGAATCATATAGTCCGGGAGAAAATCCTGAAGCAAGGGAAAATCTTGACTTAATGCTCAAAGCAGCTAAAGAAGAGATAAAGAAAGATTTAGTAGCATTTTCAGGATTTAGAACATATAGTTACCAAAAAACGGTATTTGATAGAGAAGTTGAAACCTCGGGATTGGAATACGCAAATAAATACGTGGCCAAACCTGGACATTCTGAACACCAGACAGGCCTCGCTTTCGACATAGGAGGGGATTCCAACCTATGGGCTGACTCAGGTTTTGATGACACAGAAGAAGCGAAATGGCTGGCTGAAAACGCTCATAGATTTGGATTCATATTGAGATATCCAGAGGGCAAAGAAAACATAACTGGATACAACTATGAGTCGTGGCATTTTAGATATGTTGGAAAAGAGCACGCAAAAGAGATATATGATAAGGGAATAGCTCTGGAAGAATATCTATTTGATCAGTAGTAATGACAGAAAGGCACAATCATGGATAGATTTATAAAAATCTCAGTCAGAAATCTGGTTGAGTACATATTAAGGTCAGGAGATATCGACAACAGATTTATGTCAATGTCTCGTGCCCTGGAAGGAACAAGAGCCCATCAGAAGGTACAAAAGGGTTATTCCAAAGGAGACATGAAAGAGGTAACTCTAAGGCATAATCTTGAGTACGAGAGTTTTGTCTTTCAGATTGAAGGAAGAGCAGATGGAATACTCTTTACTGAAGACGGAGTAGTAATCGACGAAATAAAGAGCACAACAAAAGACTTAAAAGACGTTGAAAAAGAGATTAACCTGAGGCACTGGGCTCAGGGGATTTGTTATGCCTACATATATGCATATCAAAATAGCCTGTCTAATATTGGCGTTCAGCTTACGTATTTCCATATAGAAACAGAAGATACTGTCAGGCTTATGCGGACTATGACATTTGCTGAAACTGAGGAATTTTTCACAGACATTCTCACCAGATATATCAGGTGGGCAGGTCTTACGTTTGACTGGGGAGAGATAAGAAATACTTCTATCGCAAGCCTTGAATTCCCATTTGAGAAATATAGAAAAGGACAAAGAGAACTGGCTGTAGCTTCGTACAAAACCATTAAAGAAGGAAAAAGGCTATTTGTTCAGGCTCCAACTGGAATTGGAAAGACCATTTCGGTAATATATCCTGCTCTAAAGACAATAGGAGAAAATGCTGCAGAGAAAATATTCTATCTGACAGCAAAGACTCTTACCCGGGAAATACCTGTCTTTTCAATGAGCATGTTAAAAGACAGAGGGCTGAGAGCCAAGACGCTGGTTATTACTGCAAAGGAGAAAATATGCCTCAACGAAGAAGTTAAGTGTAATCCAAGGGACTGTCCCTATGCGAAGGGTCATTTTGACAGAGTTAATGATGCAATAATCGACATTTTTGAAAGTGAAGACATGTTCACCAGAGATACTATAGTTAGCTATTCGCAAAAACACCGCGTTTGCCCATTTGAATACCAGCTTGACATGAGCCTTTGGTCAGATGCCGTGATCTCCGATTATAATTATGTTTTCGATCCGCAGGTATACCTTAAGAGATTTTTTGACGTTGAAAACGGCGATTATGTGTTCCTGATAGACGAGGCACACAACCTGGTGGACAGGTCCAGAGAAATGTTTTCAGCTGATTTGGATAAAAATACTTTAGCTGAAATAAAGCCTTTGATAAAGGAGAAAGCACCAAAGCTCTTTAAGGCGCTCAACAGTGTGATCAAAGTGCTAAATGGAGAAAAAGACAGAGAAGGAATAGGAGAAGGTTGTTACCAGAAGGAAGAATTAACTGAACTGTATTTTCCGGTTAAAAAGACACTCACTCTCATGGAAGAATACCTTACACTGCACAGGGAAGAAGAAGGCTACGATAAAGTTTTAGAACTTTATTTCAGTCTTTTAAGCTTCATAAAGATTTCAGATTTGTATGATGAAGCTTTCGTTACCACTTTGCAAAAAGAAGATAAGAATCTACGCATTAAGCTGTTTTGTGTAGATGCTTCCACACTTTTGAGGCAATCTGTTGAAAGGGGGAAAAGTGCAATTTATTTCTCTGCAACTCTAACTCCAATGGATTATTATATGTATCTGCTGGGAGGCTCTGAAGGTGATTATCACATAAGGCTAAATTCTCCATTCCCAAGAGAAAATCTGCTATTGGTCGTACAGGATGGGATATCAACCAGATACAGGCACAGAGCAGATACATATGACGATATAAGCAGGCGAATATATAACTTTGTGGAATCTAAAACTGGCAATTATTTCGTGTTCTTTCCTTCCTATGCATATATGAACAGCGTGTTCGAATTGTTCGTAGAAAAGCATCCAAATATAAATGCGGTAATACAGCAAGGAGATATGAACGAGAAGCAGAGAGAAACATTCCTTGCAAATTTTCACCTGGAAGATAATCTGGTGGCATTTGCCGTTCTTGGAGGAAATTTCTCCGAAGGGATAGACCTGGCAGGAGACAGGCTTATAGGTGCAGTAATCGTAGGAGTCGGGCTCCCTCAGATTGGTTTTGAAAGAAATATTATCAGAGATTACTTTAATGAACATCTTAATGATGGATACAATTATGCCTACGTATACCCTGGAATGAACAAGATACTTCAGGCAGCAGGAAGGGTTATTAGGACCGAAGAAGACAAAGGAGCTATACTTTTAATCGACGACCGATATCTCACCAGGCAGTACCGACAATTGATGCCGCAAGAATGGGAAGGCTACCAAACTGTGACAAGTGAAGCTGCTCTATCTGATTTCTTACATAAGTTTTGGAAATAAATCTGATTTTTAATGTAATCTTGACATAAAAAATCAAATATGGTAATTTTTAATTAGCACTTGAGGCATGAGAGTGCTAATTTTGTTCTAAGACAGGAGTTGAAATTAATGG
>JAVEXI010000097.1:0-4033 GCA_034004165.1 Gudongella sp.
GACTAAAAATAATAGAGATAAAGAGTTGCCTTATAAGGAATATAAGATAAACGGGCAGTTAATAGTAGTTATGTCAAGTGCTAACTCTCAAAATATAAGTTTATCGGTGTTTAGATAGGTGAGGTGGCAAATGTGAAAAGAATTATTATAGCATTTCTTATTATACTACTTTTATTGCCATTTCATGCGTTTACAGCAGCTCCATCTTCTGTTGAAGAAGCTGTTAGACTTGCTAATGAAGAAATAGAAAGTCAATACGGAATGCCAGACTATTACGATATCTCGAAAGTAAATAAAGCTATGTGGGAAAAATACGGTGCGCTTGTCTATGGATCTCCTCATGGAGATAAAAAAGGTAACGACCAAAGATATATTGGATATACACCAGACGGAGTTCCTTTTGGTAGTCCAACTTTTCCTCGTGATGCGTGGACTGGTGGAACCCGAGGGGTCAGTCCCCACGGGTTAGTGGAAGCATTTCAGTAAAATTTTTAGATTGAATTAAACCCTTATGCTTACATCTTGACGAAGGCTGCTTAACACTATAGATGTGGATGAGGTTAGTACATCTGCATTTTTCCTTAGAGAATCCAGTAGATTCCCCAGGCTATCAGGTCCAGATGTGGTAATTTTCAATATATATTCGTACTCACCAGTTATTAGGTGGCACTCGTTGATATCTGGTTCGTTTTCTACAAATTTTCTAAAGGCTTCAAGCTTTGTTTCATCATATCTTAAAGTCACAAAAGTAAAGCATGTGAGGTTTTTGTTAAACTTTGAAGGGTCCAGAATTGCACTGTACTTACTAATGAAACCACCTTTTTCAAGTTTCTTTATTCTCTCTGAAACAGCAGGAACTGACAACATAACTTTGTCACTAATAGCGGATAACGGTGCTCTTGCGTTTGAAGCTAGTTCTCTAAGAATATCGAGATCGATTTCATCTATGTTCATTTGATTACCTCCTTAAAAATAAAGGGAAAATATCTCTAAGAATATTATAACTTATTAAATCATAAGATGCACCTTATAATTTAAAGCAAATAGAGTAATATATTTAATATATATGGGTTGTTATAATATAATGCTTGTATATCTTAAACATTTATCGTATTTCTTAGAAGACTTGAAATGATGCACCCATCAGATATAATTAAGATAATAATAATTAAAAGGGGTGTTTTCTATGCAAGAAAAATTTAAGTTAGGGATTGAATTCGCAAAAGAAATGGACACTATAGATGAGCTAAAAGGTTATAAGGAGAGATTCTATCTTGGAGAAGGAGAGCTTTACCTAGACGGCAACTCATTAGGTGCCTGTTCAAAAGATGCAGAAGAAGCTCTGTTAAACATGCTGGAAGTTTGGAAGAATAACAAGATACTAATGTGGAATATTGAAGACGGGAAGTATTTTAAGTATCCTCAGTATATCGGAGGATTATTTGCAGAAATGCTTAATGCAGATAAGAATGAACTTACTTGTACTAACAGTGTGACGATAAATATTCACCAGGCTTTGGCAACTTTCTATAAACCTACAAAAGAAAGATTCAAAATATTAGTTGACGAGCTGAATTTTCCTACTGATATTCATGCTGCAGTTAGCCAGGTAAAGCTTAAAGGACTGGATCCGGATGAAGCTATCAAAGTAGTTAAGAGTAGAGATGGAAGAATTATTGAAGAAGACGATATAATAGAAGCTTTAACCGACGATGTTGCAGTTGCTCTTTTGCCAAGCCTTCTCTATAGATCAGCTCAGCTTGTAGACATGGAAAGAGTGACAAAAGCAGCACATGACAAGGGTATAATAATTGGTTGGGACCTAAGCCACTCAATTGGTTCAGTTCCTCATGACTTTAAGAAAATTGATCCAGACTTTGCTATATTTTGCACGTATAAACACATTTCAGCGGGTCCAGGTTCCAATGCAGTTTTATATATAAACAGAAAGCATTTTGGTACAGAGCCAGGATTTGCCGGATGGCATGGAAACAAAAAGGAGACTCAGTTCCAGTTGCTGCATGAGCACGATCCAGAAGTTGATGCGGATGCATGGTTGACAGGTACTCCAAATATGCTTTCAATGGCACCTATGGAAGGGATTGTAAAACTGTTCAATGAAGCAGGAATAGAAAATATCAGAAAGAAATCCCTGTTGCTGACAGATTACTTCATATATCTTATAGAAGAAAAACTCGCGAAATATGGGTTTGCAAATGGAACTCCGCTTGATCACGAACGTCGAGGTGGACACGTGGCTCTTGAACACGAAGAAGCCTACAGAATTTGTCTGGCACTGAAAGAGAAGAATGTGATTCCTGATTTCAGAGAGCCAAACGTAATAAGAATTGCACCAGTCGCCCTTTATGTATCATTTGAGGATGTATACAGACTAGTTGAAATCTTAGTTGAAATAGGCGAAACAAAATCATACGAGAAATTCTCTGACAAAAGAGCTTTAGTAGTATAAAAAGCATCAAAGGAGGCCTCAAGGCCTCCTTTATAATTCCTCAATTTTTGCTGCCATAATAAAATCATTTTCGTGCAGTCCTCCAATTTTGCTGGTATAGAGTTTTACTCTAACCATACCCCATGCAATAGTAAGAGTCGGATGATGTCCTTCTTCTTCGGCAAGTCTCGCAATTTTATTGGCGAATTCCATTGATTCAGCAAAATCCTTAAAAGAGAACTTCTTTTCTATATGTTTATCATCTTTACTTTCCCATCCTGCACTAATTTTTTTTAAGTTATCTTCTATTTCAAACGGCAGAAGGGGTATAGCTCCCACTTCGCAGGGTTCACATCGCTTATCCTTAAATTCTGTCATGGAAAATTCCTCCTTTTTAATATTTTCATAATAATAATACCCAATTTAGTAAACTATCTCTTTATTATGCACCATGGAAAAGGAGTTTATGTTATAATTATGCTATCTAAAGCGAGGAGGAATAGTATGACTACGGTTATTAACACAAAAATTCAAGGTGTTACTTTAAGAATGGCAACTATTGAAGATACTGGGCTGATTCTCGACTTTATTAAACAGCTTGCAGAATACGAGCATTTGCTTGATGAAGTAATAGCGACAGAAGAGCTTTTGAAAAAGACAATCTTTGAACAAAAGTCCGCAGAAGTAGTATTTGCTGAGCTTGACGGAAATCCAGTTGGCTTCGCTTTGTTCTTCCATAATTTCTCTACATTTTTGGGTAGACCCGGACTATATCTGGAAGATCTTTTTGTTAAGCCTGAAGTGAGGGGAAGAGGCATAGGAAAGCTCCTTCTTTCATATCTTGCAAAGCTTGCTATAGACAGGGGTTGTGGAAGATTTGAATGGTGGTGTCTGGACTGGAATGAGCCAGCTATAGATTTTTATAAGAGTATTGGAGCAATCGCAATGGATGAATGGACTGTTTTTAGGGTATGTGATAATGCTTTGACTAATCTCGCTGCAGAATTTTAGGAGGATGAAATTTGAAACTTTATTTGACTCGCCATGGAGAAACCGTATGGAATGTCGAGAAAAGACTTCAGGGCTGGATGGACTCTCCTCTGACTGAGAACGGTATTAAAGGCGCTGAAAAACTCAGAGACAGACTAAAAAACGAAGGAATTGACTACATATATACGAGCGATTTAAAAAGAGCGGTATCAACTGCAGAAATCATTCGAGATGATTCAAAGATAGAAATTGAGCTTCTTGAGGACTTGAGAGAAATTAAATTTGGGGATTGGGAAGGGGAGTTACTCCAAGATATAAAAAGCAAATACCCTCATGAGTACAATATATATTTGAGCAACCCAAAAGAATACAATCTAATCAGTGGTGAGAATATCGAAGAACTTTTTGAAAGGGCTTATAAAGCACTAGATTTTATTGTATCCAGTGGACATAAAAGAGTTTTGATAGTATCGCACGGAGTGACTATAAGAGCAATTATTGCAATTTTAATGAATGTGCCATATGAAAGGTTCAAAGACATTCCAGTTTATGCCGGTACTTCATTAAGTGTATTTGAAGGTGAAAGTAAAACAT
>JAVEXI010000098.1:0-4024 GCA_034004165.1 Gudongella sp.
TTTTGTTTATCAGGTAAATGATAACTTTGTTAACCCCATCAGGTTTCTTGTTTATTACTACCTCTACATTACAAATTCTCTGTGGTGAATCACAATCTTCGCACACACCAGTATAAACACAAGGAGTCTTAAGGTTTAGTCTCTTTGAGTTAAGTGGAGCTGCAATATGTTCAATCCTATATATTGCATCGGCATAATTTCTTACAATCTTATTTTTGCCTGCTAACACATATACAGTGTCATGTCCTGAGAACATGGAAGCAGTCCTATTTCCTACTCCATCCTTATTTACTAGCTTACCATCTTCTGTAATTGCATTAGTGCTTGTTATGTATACTTTTGACAATGTTGCCTGTTTAATTGCATTTGGTTTATCTTCTGCTTTCCAATGCCAATGAACCATATTGCCCCTGTCGGTCATTTTCTCAAATAATTCCATTTGCTGAATCGTGGTTGAGCCTCCAAAGCCTACGACTTCATCAGGTGCGATTTCTTTAAACAATTCTTCTGTAGCCATTTCTTTAGTTTCAAATGTTCTGACCTCAAAACCATTTTTTTGTAACGCTCTGACTGCTTTTTCCATGTTTATCTCTCCCCTCTTTAGCTTATAACATTATATCTGATAAAGAACAATATTTAAACTACTATAAGTGTAATGATAACAGGTATCAATATAAAGTTGCAATGCTATTTTACATTTGTTATAATCGATATGAGGTTATCCCCCTGGTAACCTCAAGTTAGATCTCTATTCCCAATACCCCTTTTGAACGGTTAAGTTCCATCCTATTCTAATAGGATGAAAGGCTCCTTTTAGGAGCCTTCTTTTTTTCTCCAAAATATGTTAATATTTTTATGTAATAATACATACAAAATGTCCTGTGGAGGCTACTATGAAAGATAAACTTGCAATGATTTTTACAGGCGGAACAATAGCTATGAAGATTGATCCTAATCTACACGCAGCTATTCCTGCACTCAACGCAGATGAAATACTAGGCATGATTAAAAACATTGAAGATTTAACTGATATTGAGACAATCAATTTCTCAAACCTTCCAAGTCCTCACATTTCACCTAAAATCATGATGGATTTATGGCTAAAAACGGAAGAACTTCTCAAAGATAGCACCATAAATGGAGTAATAATTACACATGGTACCGATACGCTTGAAGAAACAGCCTATCTTTTAGATCTTCTTATAGATTCTCCCAAGCCTGTAATTTTAGTTGGAGCTATGAGAAGTTTCTCTGAATTGGGTTATGATGGATCTAGCAATATGGCTGCGGCTATAATAACTGCTTTGTCTCCAAGTTCGCGCAATAAAGGAGTCCTCGTAGTTATGAACAATGAGGTTCATGCAGCAAGTCAGGTAACCAAGACAAATACCCTTTCATTGGATACTTTTAAATCTCCAGAATACGGTACGCTGGGCATTGTAGATAATGACGAGGTCATTTATTATAAAAATATAAATGGTCGCCAAATTATAAAGACCAAAACACTTGAAGAAAAAGTAGCATTAATAAAAGCTGTCCCAGGTCTGGATTCTGAAATTATTGATTTTTATCTTAACACAGGATATAAAGGAATTGTAATTGAAGGCCTTGGTAGAGGGAATGTTCCACCAGAAATGGTAAATGGGATAACAAAGTCTATCGATTCTGGAATACCCGTAGTTCTTGTATCAAGATGCAGTACAGGACGAGTACTCTATACATATGGCTACGAAGGCGGCGGCAGACAACTTAGAGACATCGGGGTAATATTCGGGGGCAATCTACCTGGACACAAAGCCAGAATCAAACTCATGTTGATTCTGGGTATGACTTCTGATATGAATAAAATCAAAGAAATCTTTGAGGAAAACTTAAGCGTTTAATCTAATGTCAGGTCTTGCAATTCCTCAAGATTTATACTTTCTACTCTGCTTTTTTGATACTTTAAAGCCTCAGTGAATTTCAGCCCTGAGGCTGTTGCTATGCAAACAACAATGTCTTCAGGCTTTATTATTCCTCTATTTATCAGTTTCTCTGCAGCTGTCTCTGATGCTGCTGAAGCTGTCTGTACAAACAAGCCTCTTCTGGCTAGCATTCCCTGTGAATTTAATATCTCAGAATCATCAACAGATATAACAGTACCACCAGTTCTCTTTATAAGTCTCAAAGTCTGATTTCCACTTGGTGGAAACGGGTTTTCAATTGCATGTGCTATAGTGTCAGGTTTTGTAACCCTCTCAATTTCCATTTCGCCCTTTAAGAATCCTCTTTCAATGGGGTTACAGCCTCTTGCCTGAACTGCAACAAATTTAGGCATCTTATCTGTATAACCACTGGCTTTAAGCTCTCTGAATCCTTTCTCAATACCTCTAATATTTCCACCTGCACTAACTGGAACTATAACAAAGTCAGGAACTTTGTTACCAAGCTGCTCGAATATTTCAAAAGCGATTGTCTTATAGCCTTCAACTCTGAAAGGTGAGTCTGAATTTATAAAATAAATTCCTTCTCTTCTTCCTAACTCTATGCTCTTCTTGTAAAGCTCTCCGTAATCGCCTTTAACCTTTATGACTCGAGCTCCATAAACAGTTATAGGGCTAAGTTTTTCTGCTGGCATTTCCTCTTTGACAAATATAACGGTTTCCATACCCGCTTTTGCACCATAAGCAGCCACTGAAGCAGCCATGTTTCCAGTCGAGACTGTTCCAATGGCTTTCATATTAATTTTACTTGCCCAAAGAACCCCAGTAATAGTACCTCTGTCCTTAAAAGACCAAGTGGGATTAATAGATTCATTCTTTATATAAATTCTTCCATAAGGCATCTCTACTGGAACTAAAGGAGTAAAACCTTCTCCTAGAGTGAACTCTTTGTCTAGGTTTAACCATGGGTAAAAACTTCTGTACCTACTGAGGCTATAATCTGTTTTGCCATAATCAATTGTTCCATTATTTAGCTCTTCTAACTCAACAGGTTCATTGCACTTAATGCATCTTGTCGTTTCAGTTTCTTTATAGTAAACTTCTCCGAAGCCGGTACAAACAAATTTTGTATTCATAGTTTTCATCCTCACTATTTATTGTTTTGAAGTGAATCTGAGGCCCTTTGTGCGATGTCTAAAATAATAGGAATCCATTTTTCTTTATTTTCTTCGGTGAATCGCGTATGTGGTCCAGAAATAGAAATGCTCGCTAGGACACCTTGAGTTGAATCAAAAATTGGAACAGCAACACAGGAGACATCTTCGTCCCTCTCCTCAATATCAAATCCATATCCTCTGCTTTTTATCTCTTCCAATTCCTTTAGAAGATCTTCTCTGTTATCAATTGTATTCTCCGTAAATTTTGTCAAATCATAATCTTTAAGAATACCTTCTCTCTTGGATTCGTCCATATAGGCAAGAAATATCTTTCCAGATGCAGTACAATGAAGAGGTGCTGTAGCCCCTATTTTAGTAAACATCTTTATCATTTTGTCGCTCTCTTCCTGAGCAATGTAAACAATTGATTTTTTGTCTAGTACTGTCAAGTTTGATGTTTCTCCGGTATCTTCTTTAAGTTCGACCAGATATTCCTTCAAATCTACTGCTATATCATTTTCCTTGAAAGCTTTCAAACCAAGTTGCCACAATTTTAATCCAAGTCTATACTTTTTAGTTTTTTCATCCTGTTTAATATAATTGCACTCTTTTAGAGTGTTGAGTAAATGGTAAGTTGCACTTACACCATAGCCAACGCCTTCGCTTATCTCAGTAGCACCAAGCTCTTCGTCACTTTGTGCTATATAATTAATAATTTCAACAGCTTTTATAACAGAGCCAATAGTTTTTTTCTGTTTTGTATCATTGTTCATATCTATCCACCTCTAGTATTGTGATATAATCATTGTATACCATTTATCCCATTAGTAAAAGGTAAAAATCGCAATTACGTCAGGAGTTATAATATGAAAGTATTTAAAAAGTACGTAGACTCTAATGTAGACCAAAGAATAAACTTACCATCAGAAAATATTGTATTTCTAG
>JAVEXI010000099.1:0-4003 GCA_034004165.1 Gudongella sp.
GCGCCATGCTTCGCTTCTTCCGGCTGTGTATCGACATCCTGCTAGGACACTAACAAATCCAGAAAGATTCCAGCACAGCCTGCAGAAGCTCAGCAACGTTTACTAACTCTATTGCCTGACCGTTAGGCGGCATGCGGGTGACAGCATCCTTCACACAATTTTAAAAAAAGTTCCCTAGACTGATTAAGTTAAAAAATATTGACGATTGTTGATAACATCTGTCCGGACAAATATTGTCCATTCCTCTATTGTCCTTATTTTTCAACGATAAAGCAAAATGACCCATGACTAAGGAAAAAGTTTTGACTTTCGGTGAATATATTAAATGCCTTCGATCTAATAGTGGCCTCCCATTAAGGAAGATTGCAGCACAACTTGATATTGATCCATCTCTACTTGGAAAGATTGAGCATAATACTAGACAGCCTAATAAAGAAATAATTAAAAAACTCGCGGTGATTTTTAATCAAAACGAAGACTATCTTCTTTCTGAATATTTAAGTGATCAGATAGCATTTAAAATACTAGAGGAACGTAGAGACATTGATATTCTGAAAGTTGCAGAAAAAAAAGTAAATTATTTAAAGACTAAAGAAAATGCCTGAAATACAAGAAATTGAAAAATTAAAGGTTGATGGGAGAAACGGGCTCAATGACCTAACTGCTAAGGAATGGATTCAGGAGACTAAAAGTTTCTTCTTTCAAAAAGGACTAGGATTAAATAGTCCTGAAACTAAATATGAAAAAATGCACCCGGCTCCCTTTTCATTTACTGATATATCCAAACTTATCAAGTTCTTTTCAAAAGAAGGAGACAAAATACTTGATCCATTTCTAGGGGTAGGTTCCACTATAAAGGCATGTCATGAGCTTAACCGAGAAGGATTTGGAGTCGAGTTATCACAAAAATGGGTAGATATAACCAGACAAAGACTATTAGAGGAGTCCCAACTTTTATTGGATGATAATCATTTAATATGCGGCGATAGTAGAAGACTAAAAGACTTTTTCCAACCAAATTCCTTCGATTTTATCATTACTTCTCCACCATATTGGAATATTCTTGATAAGAAAGATCACAAAGCAAACGAAAGAGTTATTAATGGGCATGCTACGAAATATAGTGAGAGTAAACTTGATTTAGGAAATATCGCTGATTATAACAAATTCCTTAATGAAGTCTCAAAAATCTTTATTGATTGTTACGATATTCTGAAACCCGGAAAGTATATAAACATAATCGTAAGCGATTTCCGCCACAAATCTGAATTTGTTGCCTTTCATGCTGATCTGATTAATAAACTAACAAGCAAGAAAAGTAAAAAACGATATAATTTGCAAGGAATTAAAATACTAATTCAGAATGCAAAAAAACTATATCCATATGGTTACCCATTCTGTTATGTGGAGAATATTCATCATCAATATATTCTAATTCTTCAAAAGAGTAAATGAAAGATCTAAATACAATTTACCTTGAAGATTGCGTAACCTTCATGAAGTCTCTAAAAAAGGAGACTGTTGATCTAATTATTGCCGATCCTCCATATAACCTTAATAAAAACTTTGGAAACAAGAGTGACCAATGGGATGATGTAAATAGCTGGCTAAATTGGAGTAAAAAATGGATAAATGAAAGTATTAGGATTTTAAAACCAACAGGATCTATCTTTATTTATGGTATCCATCATTACCTCTGTTATATTCATTGTTACTTGTACCAAAAGAACTTAAAATATCAGCGGCAAATAATATGGCATTACGAGAATGGTTTTTCAGGTTATAAAACTCTTAATGCCTTTTATGAACCTATACTTTGGTTTACAAAATCTGACAATTTCACGTACCATGAAATACGTGAACCATATAAAAGCCAGGAACGGATTAAAAACAAAATAACAAAAAATGGTAAGGTTTGGACACCAAATCCAGAAGGTCGATTAGCCGGTGATATATGGTATTTTCCAACACTTGCAGGAAAAAGATTTGCCAAGGAAAGAACCTTACATCCAACACAAAAACCACTTGATTTATGCGACCGCCTTGTCAAGCATTTCAGTAACCAAGGTGATCTGATTTATGTTCCATTTGCTGGAAGTGGCTCAGAATGTATTAGTTGTATAAGTCAAAATAGGAATTTTATAGCGACTGAAATTAACCCTGAATATATTAAAGTAGCAAACCAAAGAATCAGTTCCTATAGATAAGCTTTTTAATGTCAGCCACTTGAAATAGTATTCGCTATGAAAAACTTTCCACATCAATTTAATGATCTAACAAAATTATTTGGTTCGCTCAGAGTTGCAAAGGAATTGTCAGATGCTGGTACTCCCTTATCTGACGAAAATTATGGTACGGCTTTAACCAGAGCTGAAATCTATACATACAGAGATAGGACACTTACAATTGATCAGTATCTAATCAATGAGCGAACTAAACCTGCAGAATCTAGAGGATACCTTACTGTAGCGAGAGATACACGTAGATTCCTTGAGCTTTTGAATTTCATCATTATTCTAAATGACAACAAGGATTCTCGAATAACCTCTACAGGAAAACAGTTACTCGCTACCGAGACTGAGGATAAGAAAGTTGAATTATGGAAGAATGCTTTTCTAAATCTTAAGCTAGAGGGTACAGATGGAGAAATTAGCCATCCATATAAAATATTATTAAAAATAGTAAGTACAAAACAAGGCATTGATACCCCAAAGCTAATGCTCGCACTTGAAGCTGAAAACGATTCCGATGAAGAATTCGAAAGAATTATAGCTCTATCTGATTCTACAGTAGAAGATATTATTAGACAAACAGGGACATCTCCATCTATGGCTGCAAATGCTGTAAAAATTCTTCCTGGAGTTGCAGAACAACTACTTGATATTGAACGTATAAATAATCAAGCTTATCTTGCTAATCAAACTTTCGTTACTGAAGATGAAATTATTCCTGAAGAGGAATCAGATACTCCTATTAGAACTAGGGCAACATATAGATTGACCTCTTCAGTAGATATTGCCAAAGAACCAAATGTAAGAATGATATCTTCATCTAATGTCGACATGACAGAAGCTATAAGGATAAGACAAAATCGATTAAGCGAACATCAAGAAATAGTGAGAAAATTGGGAGAGCTTAATGAACTTAGTGATTTTGAAATATATGATGGAAAATTTGACTGCCTTGGGACTAAAGAAGATTCCGCAATTTTATATGAGGTTAAAACAATCCTGACAAACAATAAGGATCAAGAAAAACAAACAGTAAAAGGTGTGGGGCAATTAAAATACTACGCTTATTCTATCGTCAAAAAAGAAATGGACTACGATGAAATCAAAGAAGTAATTGTATTCTCCAAAAAACCTGATTCACAGTTTATTGAATTTTGCAATAATGAATCTATTGATGTCGTCTGGAAAGTAGATGATTCCTTCTTCTACTATAACCAGACTACTGACTCCGACGAAGAATTCTTTCCTGACAATTTACTATAGTCTCCATGGACAAAAAATGAGCACGACCGCCTAACACGGACAATATGGGTAAGTTGTTTGTCACACTTTTTGCTTTGCTCCTGCTCCTAAGACAATTTTGTAATGGTTGTTACACCCGGACACGCGCATCTGTACACAATTAAATTTCTGCACCGTGACTAATTTCTGGCTCCGAGACAAATTGTATCGCGACACTGCGCCAGTGCCCGCCACTAACTTTGTAACCGGGGATAAAATTGTGGCTCCGATCAAACTTGTACCGCGACACGCATAATGCTCAATAAAATTTGTACCATGACAGCAAAAAGTGCGCCATACCCTCCTTGCACCGTGACAACTTTCTGGCTAAAGTACCAGGACTCTGCCCGGATGCTGCGTCGGGTAACACAACCTCCCCATATTGCCGGGCCGTTAGGTGTCAAAACGCTGGCGTACAATAACATCTAATATATTAAAATTTATCTTGACATCAAATTTTCCTCCACTTATCAGGACTTTGCCACTTACCG